>JBBTCY010000084.1:0-24315 GCA_038043005.1 Pseudomonadota bacterium | reverse complement strand
CAGATCATGGAGCTGTTTTTCGCTCAAACTGGTTGAGAATAGAGACTGAGCAGCTTTATCGACAGGGTCATTTAGATTCATGTGACTCTTATTCTCTAACGTGAAATCAATTACTTATAATGTATTATTACAGACTGTAGTAAAAAATGAACTAAGAAATTGTAACCTTTTGTGTCTATTAAGTTAAGGCTAATTTTCCTCAGTTCTGGATTGTATTGTTAATTAGATCAAAATGTGTTGTTTAAGGAATGAGTCGGGGGAAATTAGATGCAGAATATTGAACCAGTGGTTGGTGAAATTTTAGATTCATGTTAATTTCTCAGCGATATCTTCTGTATGACGCGAATGATGATGGGTATTGGGATTATTGCCATAACTGTTTTGTTTTTTATCTAAAGGCTGGCCACTCTGGCTACTCGACAAGAACTTTCTGATTTTCTGAGTGAAACCGAGAAACGTGCTTATAAACAGGCATTGTTTGCGGTGCACGATGAACATGTGGCGTTGGATATTGTTCAGGATTCCATGATGAAACTGACTGATAAGTATGCCATGAAGCCGCCTGAAGAATTGCCGCTGCTGTTTCAGCGTATCCTCCAGAATACTATCCGCGATTACTACCGCCGACAAAAAATCCGTTCGTTCTGGACACCATTGTTTTCTGCATTTATGCCAAACCAACTGGAAAAGGATGATGAGGATTCTGATCTGCTGGAAACGCTGCCAATACAGAAGGAGTCGATGTTTAGCAATAATCCGGATACACAATTGGAACAATCACAAGCTATTCATTTAATAGAGGAAGCAATAAAAACTTTGCCGGTGCGTCAACGCGAAGCCTTCCTGCTGCGTTACTGGGAAGAAATGAGTTTAACGGAAACTGCAATGATCATGGGTTGTTCTGAAGGAAGTGTAAAGACACATTGTTCTCGGGCTGTGCACGCATTGGCGGCCATACTCAGTGAAAAAGGAGTGAAACTATGAACGAGCAAGAATTGGGAAAGGAAATTGCCAAATTATTGGATCGTGGTGCAAGTGAGAATATCAAACAAAGCACTCTATATCAGCTGCAGTCGATGCGGCGCGCAGCTTTGGAGAATTGCCAGCCAGCGATGAAGATTGTTAATGCAGGCTCTGGGATTTCTGCGCATGGCGGGCATGAGTGGCATTTTCATGGGGGGAAACTGTTCCTGTTCATGATGTTGATGCTTGTCTTGGCGAGTACCATTGACTGGCAAACGGTTCGTGAGCAACAAGATGAGAATGTATTGATTGACACCATGATACTCACTGATGATTTACCAATTGATGCCTATTTAGATAACGAGTTTGATGAATGGTTGGATACTTATTAACAATTGCAGTCTGGCTGGCTTTATTGCTTCCGGTTGAAGTCCTGTCTGAACCGAAACAACCAGTATGGTCAGAATTAAAACCGCAGCAGCAGCAGATTCTGGAACCGCTGGCACAGAACTGGAATTCAATGGAAGCGGAAAGGAAAAAGAAATGGCTGAGCATTGCAAAACGATACCCGAAAATGACCGCACAAGAGCAGTATCGTATTCAATCACAGATGTACGAATGGAATTCGTTGACCCCTGAGCAGCGTAAACAGGCGCGTGACAGATATAAGAAGCTGGAACAGTTGCCTGCCAACAAGCGCCAGAATATCAAGCAGAAATGGCGTGAGTATGAACAGTTGCCGGATGAACAGAAAAGAACGCCAAAGAAACAGCCCGAGAAAAACTAGCTGACTCGGGCAACTCCTCACAGAAGGTTGCTTTGTGGCACCTCGCTTGATTTTGTATGAGAGAAAACATCGGTGGTTTAACAGGCTTTCATGACATGAAAGGTTAGTGGGATCATTTCTGGATCAAATGTCTTCATTTCACTAAGCAATATTCTTCAATTAATTTTTACGCATTAACTCATGCAACACGATCTCCAAGCAATGACCGGCAATTTACCTTCTCGTTGGATCAACGATGTGACATCGCAATTGATTCAGGGAGAAACCATGCTCGCATGGCTTGAAATCAGTCTGGATGAGCAGCTCAATTTTGCTGAAGGGGTTCTGGTTGTAACAAATAAACGTTTGCTGGCAAAAATGGCAATTGATGCGTCCTGGCGGGAATGGTCCTATCAACAGGGATTGTTGCTGACACAGCGGGATCATGCCGGTGTCGGTTGTCTCGAATTATTTGATACACAAGCGCGACTTATGCAATGGCGTTATCGGCTAGGTAATGATATAGCGGTCAGTCGATTGATCGAACGATTCATGCAACAAGTTGATGCGCAGTTGACAGGTAAATTACCAGATCTTGTTTACATGCAGGCGGTGTGTCCGAGTTGTTCGGCACGGATACCGGCTGATCAGGAAGATTGCCCGGTGTGCGACGGACTGGTTCATGAATCACCATCAACCTGGACGCTATTTCGATTATGGCGTTTTGCCAAACCATATAAAGGGCGTCTGCTGGCCGGGTTTCTGTTGACGTTGTGCAGCACAGCTGCAACGCTGGTGCCTCCCTATCTGACTATGCCTTTGATGGATAACGTGCTGATCCCTTATCAGAATGGGAAGCCAATTGATAAGGATCTGGTTACGCTCTATCTGTCCGGTTTGCTGGGGGCCGCTTTTCTTGCATGGACATTGGGTTGGGCACGCACTTATATATTGGCATTGGTTTCTGAGCGGATTGGCGCAGATTTACGGACGACCACCTATGAACATCTGATTAATCTTTCACAGGAGTATTTTGGTGGAAAACGCACTGGTGACTTGATGGCGCGTATTGGTGCAGAGACAGATCGGATCAATATTTTCATTTCACTGCATCTGCTTGATTTTGCAACAGATGTTATCATGATTGGCATGACGGCCATTATTCTGGTTTCAATTAATCCATCTCTAGCGCTCGTAACACTTTTACCGCTGCCGATCATTGTGTGGCTGATTCATTTGGTTCGTGACCGGTTACGGATTGGTTTTGAAAAAGTTGATCGTATCTGGGCTGAAGTAAACAATGTGCTTGCCGATACCATCCCAGGTATTCGGGTGGTCAAGGCATTCGCGCAGGAGAAACGGGAAGCGGCCCGCTTTCATGCAGCCAATCAACGTAATCTGCAGATTAACGACCGTGTTAACAAGATATGGTCATTATTTACACCCAGCGTCACTCTGTTGACAGAGATTGGATTGCTTGTGGTATGGGTATTCGGTATCTGGCAGGTATCGGAAGACCAGATTACAGTGGGTGTACTGACAGCCTTTCTGGCTTATATCGGTCGTTTTTATATTCGACTCGATTCAATGAGTCGTATTGTTTCAATCACGCAAAAGGCAGCAGCGGGCACCAAGCGTATTTTTGATATCCTGGATCATGCATCCAGTGTCCCGGAACCATCCAATCCGGTGCATCTGCCAACCGTCAAAGGTCATATCGAGCTGCGCAGTGTCGGCTTCCGGTATGGGACGCGCAGTATTATTCGTGACATCAGTCTTACCATAGAACCCGGAGAGATGATCGGTCTGGTTGGGCACAGCGGATCGGGTAAAAGCACGCTCGTGAATCTGATCTGTCGGTTCTATGATGTGACCGAAGGTGCGATTCTGATTGACGGGCATGATATCCGCTCACTACCGATTGCCGGATACCGCAAGCATATTGGTCTGGTGTTGCAAGAGCCCTTTCTTTTCTTTGGAACGATTGCTGAGAATATCGCATACGGAAGGCCTGACGCCACACGGGCGGAAATTGTAGCAGCAGCGCGTGCTGCCCATGCACACGAATTCATTTTGCGCCTGCCGCATGGTTACGACTCGCTGGTGGGTGAACGCGGACAGGCACTCTCGGGTGGGGAGCGTCAACGTATTTCGATTGCCCGTGCGCTGCTTATTGACCCCCGTATCCTGATTCTGGATGAGGCCACTTCATCCGTGGATACTACGACCGAGAAAGATATTCAGAAGGCTCTGGATAATCTGGTGCGTGGACGGACGACAATTGCCATTGCGCATCGTTTGTCGACACTGCGCAATGCAAACCGACTGGTTGTTCTTGATCGTGGAAAAATAGTTGAGATAGGCAATCATGCTGAATTAATGGCGCATGAGGGATTCTATTATCGCTTGTATCAGGCGCAGGCGCGTAATGTCGATACCGAAGCCAGCCAGCCGGAATCGGTTGTTGCGCACAGAGCCATAGGGGGTCTTGAATGAATGACCGGATAAATTATCAGTTAAATCGTAATGCATACGGCCGATTGGTCTTTACTGACCAATCCGGCTCAGTGCATGAAGGTGTGATTCCTGTGCGCGCTTTCCCTATTACAGAACCGGATCAGGGCATTGCACTGGTGGATACGCAAGGTCATGAATTGATATGGATTGACCAACTCACGGAATTGCCGGAAGAATTCCGTGCACTTATTCAGTCTGAGTTGGCCAGTCGGGAATTCATGCCGGAAATAAAACATATTCATCAGGTTTCAAGTTTTGTAACACCCAATACCTGGCAAGTAGAAACCGATCGTGGCGAAGCGATCTTCATACTCAAAGGGGAAGAAGATATCCGTCGGTTAACGGCATCAGCGTTATTGATTACAGATAATCACGGCATTCATTTTCTGATTCGTGATCGCCTGGTGCTGGATCGGCACAGCCGGAAACTTCTGGATCATTTTCTCTGAAGTATTTAAGAAATTGTTTCACTTTCATGTAAACCAATTGATTTGAGCAGCGTTAATAGACTATCTTTAACATGATTCTAATTTATGTCTAACTTTGTTAATTCAGATTGCGATAATGTAAAAGATCTCAAGTTTCTTGAGATCAAACATCTAAATGGTCCGAATATCTGGACTTACTACCCGGCACTTGAGGCAACTGTTGATATCGGTCAACTTGAAGATTTTCCTTCTGATTTGATCCCGGGTTTTTATGAACGTTTATCAGAATGGTTGCCATCACTGATTGAGCATCGCTGTAGTTATGAAGAGCGCGGCGGCTTCCTGCGTCGTGTGAAAGAAGGCACCTGGCCTTGTCATATTCTTGAGCATGTCACACTGGAACTGCAAAACCTGGCGGGTATGCGAGGCGGTTTTGGCAGAGCACGCGAAACATCGGTGCGTGGGGTTTATAAAGTAGTCGTCAGTGCATGGCATGCAGAAATTACACAAACTGCTTTATTCTCAGCCCGCGAGCTGGTGCTGGCAGCGATGAATTTTCAGCAAATTCCCAATCCATCGTATGACGTTCAGGGCGCTATCAGACATCTGCGCGACCTGATCGATTCACTCTGGTTAGGCCCTTCCACGGCGTGCATCGTAGATGCGGCTGTTGCTCGCAACATTCCAGCCATCCGTTTGCTTGCGAAAGGGAATCTGGTCCAGTTGGGGCAGGGTGCACGCAGTCGGCATATCTGGACTGCGGAAACAGATCGCACACCAGCCATTGCAGAAAGTATTTCACGCGATAAAGATCTGACGAAGGCATTGTTGCGATCTTGTGGTGTGCCTGTTCCAGAAGGTCGCATGGTTGAAAGTGCTGAAGATGCTTGGGAAGCAGCAGTAGACATTGGTCTGCCGGTAGTTATCAAGCCCTGCGATGGCAATCACGGGCGGGGTGTTTTTATTGAATTAACCAAGCGCAAAGAAGTTGAGTCAGCCTACCATATTGCCCTGAAAGAAGGCACAGGTGTATTGGTTGAGCGATATATTCCCGGAACGGAACATCGTCTATTAATTGTGGGCGGGCGTCTTGTCGCGGCAACACGCGGTGATTCGGTTTCTGTTATTGGCGATGGTGTTTCAACGATTGCCCAGTTAATCGACAATCAAATTAACGCTGATCCCCGTCGCGGTACAACCGAGAATCATCCGCTTAACTTGATTCGTCTGGACAGTGCAGCACAAATGGAAATTGCACAGCAAGGCTATCAGAGCGATTCGGTTGTGTCTGCCGGTATTAAAGTGCTGATTCAGCGCAATGGCAATCATGCATTTGATGTCACCGATGAGGTGCATCCAACGATTGCCTCATTGGCATCTTTAGCTGCCAGGATTGTGGGATTGGATATTGCAGGGATTGATCTGGTTACTAATGATATTTCCTGTTCACTGATCGAGCAAGGCGGTGCAATTGTTGAAGTCAATGCAGGCCCAAGCCTGCTGATGCACATTAAACCAGCGGTTGGTACACCCAGGCCGGTCGGGAAGGCAATTGTAGATCATCTGTTTCCGAATCAGGATAACGGACGCATTCCTCTTGTGGGAGTAACCGGTAGTTATGGTAAGACAACTGTAGCACACTTGGTTACCCGTCTGCTGACGCTATCCGGTAAGCAAACGGGACTGGCATGTAGTGACGGGCTTTATGTAGATCAAAGGCAGATTGATAAAAACGATGGTGCAAAGTGGGCGGCTGCCAATCGTACATTGATGAACCGTTCGATTGAAGCAGCCGTGCTTGAAAATGGCTTTGATGCAATTTTACGTGAAGGATTGGCCTACGATAGCTGTCAGGTGGGAATTATAACCAACATTGACCCCGCTCATCACTTTGGGCGCTATGACATCACGACACCCAAACAGGTATTTACAGTGATGCGTTCACAGGTTGATATTGTGACACCAACGGCGGCTGCCAAAGATGATGTAGAAAAAGATGTAAAACTGCCAATTGGTGCTGCAGTATTAAATGCCAATGACGACATGGTGGTAGAAATAGCGGAATTATGTCATGGCGAAGTCATTTACTTTAGCACTGATTCTGACTTGCCTGTGGTAGTCCAGCATAGAAAAGAGGGATCTGGTGATGTACAGGGAAAGCGTGCCGTGCTTATCCGTGATCACTCGATTGTACTGGCAAATGGAATCGATGAAATATTGCTGATTAAATTACCCAAAATGTTTCGAATGGCTGATGACCACTCGAAACAGAGAGTTGAAAACATTATGGCAGCTGTAGGTGCGGCATGGGCGCTGGATATCTCGCCTGATCTCATCCGTACTGGAATTGAGGCATTTGGATTTGATAATAATGAAAAACAAAATACTGGCTATCAGAATCTCCAGACAAAACAGGAAACTCAAGGAAATATAATATGAATATTACACATACCCGCTTTTTGCGCGGCCCTAATTTATGGAGTCAGCATACTTCTATTGAAGCAACAGTTTGCTGCAATGAAATTGATCGGAATATCGCCAACTTGCCAGGTTTTGAAGCACGCGTGCGTGAGCGTTTCCCGAATATGGCATTGCTTCAGCCGGCGGGACATCATGATGTGGTCAGCATGGCGCACGTACTGGAGTTTGCAACACTTGGGCTGCAGGCGCAAAGCAGCTGCCCGGTGACGTTCAGTCAGACTGTTCAGACACCCGATAATAATACGTATCGCGTTGTTGTGGAATACAGTGAAGAGAAAGTAGGTCGGCTTGCTTTTGAGTTGGCGCAGGCATTATGTACAGCAGCTGTTGAAGACAGTTCTTTTAATTTGACTGAAGCACTCAGGCGCTTACGTGAACTCAATGAGGATATTCGTTTCGGACCCAGTACAGGAGCGATTGTTCGTGCGGCAGTTGCCCGGGGTATCCCGGTTCGCCGCCTGACTGAAGGCAGTCTGGTGCAATTTGGCTGGGGGAGCCGGCAGCGCCGCATCCAGGCATCTGAGACTGATATGACCAGCGCTGTTGCAGAATCGATTGTGCAGGATAAGGAACTAACTAAAACATTGCTGCATGCAGCAGGAATCCCAGTACCACTGGGACGCTCTGTGGAAAGTCTGGAAGACGCTTGGAACGCAGCATGTGAGATTGGCCTGCCGGTTGTTGTGAAACCGCAGGATAGCAATCAGGGTAAAGGAGTGACGGTCAATCTCGTCGACTATGAACAAGTTAAAGCCGCTTACATGGTTGCGGCTGAAATCAGTAAAAATGTATTAATTGAAAGGTATATTCCGGGTCATGATTACCGCATGCTGGTTGTGGGTAACAAGATGGTCGCTGCAGCTCGGCGTGATCCACCGCAAGTAATCGGTGATGGAGAACAAAGTATTCGCCAGTTGGTGGAACAGATTAATCGTGATCCATTGCGTGGTGAAGGTCACGTGACATCACTGACCAGAATTCAACTGGATGAAATCTCATTGGCGCATCTGGCATCACAAGGATTAGCTGCTGAATCTGTACCTGCGAAAGGGATGCGTGTTACGTTACGTAATAATGCCAATTTATCAACAGGTGGAACCGCAACCGATGTAACGGATGACGTTCATCCTGATCTGGCGGCGCGGGTAGTGGCCGCTGCACAAATGACCGGTCTTGATATCTGCGGTATTGATGTGGTGTGTGATAATGTCATGAATTCATTGGAAGAGCAGGGTGGTGGCGTGATTGAAGTTAATGCGGCACCCGGCTTGCGCATGCACCTGCAGCCTTCTTTTGGAAAAGGGCGGGCAGTCGGAAAGGCAGTCATTGATAACATGTTTGCACCCGGCGATGATGCGCGTATTCCAGTGATTGCGGTTACCGGTACGAATGGCAAGACAACGACAGTGCGTTTGATTGCCAATATTCTGGACAAAAACAACATGTGCGTGGGTATGACCTGTACGGATGGCGCTTATGTTGATAATCAGTATATCGATACGGGTGATTGCAGCGGGCCAAAGAGTGCCAGGAATATCCTCTTTCATCCCGATGTGGATGCGGCGGTATTAGAGACTGCGCGTGGCGGCCTGCTTCGTGAAGGACTTGGTTTTGATCGGTGTCATGTAGCCGTCGTAACGAATATCGGAATGGGGGATCATCTGGGGCAGGCGTATGTCTTCACTGCTGAAGAGCTCGCTGTCGTGAAGCGTGTGATTGTGCAGAATGTGACCCCTGTAACAGGTTCGGCGGTTCTTAACGCGGCGGATCCTTTGGTGGCCAGCATGGCTGAACACTGTCCCGGATCAGTTATCTTTTTTGCACTGGATGCCAGTAATCCAATGTTGGCGATGCATCGTGCACAAGGTAAGCGAGTGGTTTATCTCGATAATAATTGTGTAGTTGCCCTAGGTGCCGAGGGTGAATACCGTATTCCGGTACGTGATATTCCACTGACCAAGAATGGCATGATCAGCTTCCAGATCGAGAACGTGATGGCTGCGATTGGTGCAAGCTGGGCGCTTGGTTTAGATTGGGAAGTTATCCGTGCAGGCTTGATCAGTTTTGTCAGCGACGTAAATACGGCACCAGGCCGCTTTAATTTGTTCAGTTTCCGAAATGCAACGTTGATAGCAGACTACGGACACAATCCCGATGCAATGCAGGCGCTGGTATGTGCTATTGAAAACATGCCAGCTAAAAGGCGTTCTGTTGTAATCAGTGCAGCAGGTGATCGACGCGATGAAGACATCCGTCAGCAGACTAGAATCCTCGGTGATGCGTTTGATGAGGTTGTGTTGTATCAGGATCAATGTCAGCGGGGCCGTGCGGATGGTGAAGTATTGAATTTACTGCGTGAAGGGTTGGGTAATGCCAAACGGACCAGTAAGGTCAGTGAAATTTTTGGTGAATTCATTGCGATTGATACAGCATTATCCAGTCTTCAGGATGGGGAACTTTGTCTTATCCTGGTGGATCAGGTTGAAAAATCGCTGGGTCATATCAATAATCGGGTTTCAGCCGGTTGAGTTTATAGAGCATTGATTCTCGTCCATCTGGAAATATTCCCAGAAATCATTCTGCCGATATCGATTCATGATTAATGTTGACAATATGGTCCAAATTTTGGTGACAAGTCATTAACGATGCATCATGAATTGTCAGTTCATGGATGAACCGGTACACTTCTGTTGAATTTTTGTTTTTTTATCCGGATTGGAAGCAAAAATTTAATTCTAAAACAGTAAAAAGGAGTTTTTTGATGGAAAGAATCGTTAAATTATCTTTGGTGCTATCGATATTATTTCTTTTTTCGTCTCAGGCAGTTGCTTCTGGAAGTTATTTTAGTAGATCTGGTGAGAAGTTTGTCAGTGGAATTGCCAATGTGGCTACGGGTTTCATGGAATTGCCAAAAAATGTCATTTTGACCTCCCAGAATGAAGGGCCACTTTATGGCATTACGGTTGGATTAGCAACCGGCCTTATGCACACAGTAGGGCGTACAGTAATCGGAGCCTTGGACGTTGTGACATTTCTGGTTCCAACCAAGCCATCAGTACAACCCCCTTTCATCTGGCAGGATTTCTCGCGAGAAACGACCTACTAAATAACGTGATATCGCGAACATAATTATTCTATTTCTTGTGGATATTCAGGAAATAGATGTTCTGAAAGAAACATCCCAATAATGAAAATTGAGATGTTTCTTTTTTTTGAAAACAACAAATGACCTGGCCTGTACCGGTTTTATTACATGGTTATTTGGGGTTTTCTCAGTTTGGGCCTATTCACTATTTTCGCGGTGTTGCTCATGCATTGGAGCAGGCTGGCGTGCATTGCCTGCTGCCAGCAGTCTCACCGGCGGGAACAATTGCCGAGCGGGCAGGCATGCTGGCATACGAGCTTTTCAAAAGTGACATTCCGGAATTTTTCTTGTTAGGTCACAGCATGGGCGGGCTCGATGCCCGTTATTTGGCCAGTTTTCTGGATCCTGATCGGCGTATTAAACGTGTGCTGACAGTCAGTACACCGCATTATGGGTCGCCGGTTGCAACATGGGCGCTTGCGTCGCCCACTCTGTTTCCTGCTTTTATCAGATATATTGGTCGCCCCGGGCTAGACGAATTAACGCCAGAAGCGCGCCTGGCTGCGCCGATACCTGATCGGGGTGATGTGCTATATACTTCTTATGCCAGTAACAGGCCGTTAGCTGAGCAATCCGTTTTGCTGCGATCGTTGGGTCGTTTGATTCATGATAATAATGATGGTCTGGTTTCGGTTGATTCTGCCAGATGGGGGAATTTCCTTGGTACGCTGCATGCAGATCATTTGGAGTTGATAGGATGGAGTCTTGGCTTGCCCAATGCTTCAATTGTGAGACCTTTTGATCATATCCAATTCTGGACTCAGGCTGCCAGAAGCTGATCCATGACTTGGAAAACTCAGGGGAAGCGAGATGGCACAGAAAACGCCGCATCGGTCGAAGTGGTGCGGCGTTTTAAAAGTGAATCTAATTATTAGCGGTGTGCTTCAAGTGCTGCAATTCTTTCTTCTAAAGGAGGGTGCGACATAAACAGGCTCATTAATCCTGATCCAATACCTCCGGAAATTCCAAATGCCGCCAGTTGATCTGGCAACTGGGGTTGCCTGGATGATAATTGCAGACATCTTAGCGCAGCGATCATTTTCTGCTTGCCGGCAAGGCTGGCACTGCCTGCATCGGCACGGAACTCTCGTTGACGGCTGAACCACATGACAATAATGCTGGCCAGTATGCCTAGAACAAGTTCTGCGACGATCGTTGTTACCCAGAAAGCCGGACCATGGCCATCTTCAGTTTTAAAGATGACGCGATCCACAGTATGGCCGATGACACGGGACAGGAAAATCACGAAGGTATTCACCACGCCCTGAATCAAAGCCAAAGTGACCATATCGCCATTGGCGATATGACTGACTTCATGGGCCAGAACCGCTTCGGCTTCATCCTGGCTCATTGAATGCAGTAAACCGGTGCTGACTGCGACAAGCGCATCATTTCTGGACATGCCGGTTGCAAATGCATTGATTTCCGGTGCGTCATAAACAGCAACTTCCGGCATTCCAATACCAGCCACCTGTGCCTGTCGTTGTACGGTTGAAACGAGCCAATGTTCCTGCGCATTCCGTGGCATCTCAATGACTTGAGCGCCAGTAAAGCGTTTTGCTGTCCATTTTGACATGGCGAGTGACATGAATGAGCCACCAAAACCAAATACAGCAGCGAACATCAGCAAGGAGTTAATGTTTAAATCAACACCTTGTTCATCTAAAATTCTTTCAAATCCCAGCAATCGCAATGTGATGCTGAGAACAACGATAATTGCCAGATTGGTTGCCAGAAAAAGAAAAATTCTTTTCATGAAATTGCTCCGTGGTATAAATTTAAGTCAAAAAGAAAAGTTAAATATGACATGGGGTCTATTTATCGCTTTTCAAGCATCGGCTGACGGGGAATCCCTAGTGTGACAACTGGAGTTTGTTTGCCTTGCTGTCTTGTTGTTGACGTTCTGTTAAACAACAATTCTCATTTTGAGTATTATCGAATGAAATCGTTCACACTGCATTAAAGCCTGTATTTTTTAATGATCCGATCGACATCCTGAATACCCGTTGATTAACGGGTCACACCATTTTTAGGCTGTGTGGTTCTAACGATCTGGAACAATATTTCATCCTGCTTGATCATGCCAAGATCGCTTCGTGCGCGTTCTTCTATGGCATCAAAGCCTTGTTTCAGATCATTGACCTCTGCCTGAAGAATTGTATTACGGTTCTGGAGTTTCCGGTTATTTTCGCGTGCGGCAGAAACTTCCTGATCGACCTCCCATACTTCCAGCCAACTTCCTTTTCCGTACCACAATGGATGCTGTAGTACGGCAATCAACAGGAGCAATAAAAAGGCCAGGAACTTCATTATCTCAATTGATAGAATGCTCTCCGTCCAGCATAATTTGCCGAGTCTCCCAGATCTTCTTCAATGCGCAGTAATTGATTGTATTTAGCCAGACGATCAGAGCGTGACAGTGAACCGGTTTTGATCTGCAACGCATTGGTTGCAACAGCAATATCAGCAATGGTAGTGTCTTCAGTTTCTCCGGAGCGATGCGAAATCACGGCGGTATAGCCAGCACATTTGGCTGTTTCGATGGCTGTGAAGGTTTCAGTCAGCGTGCCGATCTGATTGACTTTAATGAGAATGGAATTGGCAATACCGCGTTTAATGCCTTCCTGCAGGATTTTTGCATTGGTGACAAATATATCATCACCGACTAATTGTACTGATTTTCCTAATCGATGGGTCAATAACTCCCATCCGTTCCAGTCATGTTCACTCATGCCATCTTCAATGCTGATAATAGGGTATTTATCAACCCATGAAGCCAGATAATCAACAAACTGCGCTGAGGTCAGGTGCAGTCCATCGGATGCCAGATGGTATTTGCCATCCTGGAAAAGTTCGGAACTGGCACAGTCAATGCCAATCGCAACATCTTTGCCAGCTTGATAACCAGCCTGATCAATGGCTTGCACAATCAATTGCAGTGCAGCCTCATTATTAGCAAGGTTCGGCGCGAATCCGCCCTCATCGCCGACTGTAGTAGGCATATTCTTTTCATTGATAAGTTTTTTCAGGGCGCTAAAAACCTCAGCGCCACAGCGTACGGCATCACGGAAGCTCTGTATCCCCAGCGGGATAATCATAAACTCCTGCATATTGATGTTGTTGTTTGCATGCGCACCGCCATTGATAAGATTCATCATGGGCACCGGCATGGACATCAGGCCCGCGCCGCCAAGGTATCGATATAGCGGCAATCCAGATTCTTCCGCAGCTGCCTTGGCAACGGCCAGTGATACAGCCAGAATCGCATTGGCGCCGAGTCTTGATTTGTTTTCGCTGCCATCCAGATCAATCAGGGCCTGATCAATAAAGCTCTGGTCAATGGCATCCAGCCCCATTAATGTTTCTGAAATTTCCGTATTAACGTTTTCAACGGCTTTAAGCACACCCTTGCCGAAATAGCGGTGTATATCCCCATCTCTTAATTCGACAGCTTCTTTCGTTCCAACGGATGCGCCGGATGGAACAGAAGCGCGACCTAACACGCCAGATTCCAGCAGTACATCGGCTTCAATGGTTGGATTACCGCGAGAATCAAGAATTTCACGGGCGATGACATCTACTATTGCACTCATGCTACATTTTCCCTGTTTTATTTAGTTAGCGTTATTTCTATTTGCGGTATCTGTCAGTATCTAATATTTATTACAGAACCATATTGAGTTGGATGAAGCTTTTACTGCCTTAATTATGCGATTCAGTTCATTTATAAATATTCCCCGCCACTTTCTTCTGGCTATCTTCAGTCTTTTTACCGAGTTGATGGCTATTAGAGAAATCGATGGCGGCCTGGATGAAGGATTTAAACAGCGGGTGCCCGACCCTGGGCGTGGAAGTGAACTCCGGATGAAACTGGCAACCAACAAACCATGGATGTTCAGTTTCTGGCAATTCAATCATTTCACATAGATCTTCTTCCTGAGATAAGCCGCTGACACGGAGCCCAGCTTTTTCCAACTCGGGAAGATAGGCGCTATTGACCTCATACCGATGACGGTGACGCTCAATAATCTTGTCGGCACCGTATATTTTCCAGGCTAAAGAATTTTTCTTCAAAATACATTCCTGGCCACCCAGACGCATGCTGCCGCCAATATCGGAATTTTCATTTCGAGTCTGGACAAGGCCGTCCCGTGTGCGCCATTCAGTAATTAAGCCGATAACAGGATAGGGCGTATCCGGGTTGAATTCCGTACTGTGTGCGCCTTTCATTTTGGTCTTATTACGAGCGTATTCAACAACAGCCAGTTGCAGACCTAGACAAATACCCAGATATGGGATGCGGTTTGTGCGGGCATAGTGAATCGCCATAATTTTCCCTTCTACGCCACGTTTACCAAAGCCGCCCGGAACCAGAATGGCATCCATATTGGCTAGGCAGTCTGTACCGTTTTTCTCGATATTTTCTGAATCGAAATAGGTGATGTTGATCTGGCTGCATGTATGAATGCCGGCATGGATCAATGCTTCTGACAGGGATTTATAGGATTCTGTCAGGTCGACATACTTACCGACGATTGCAATTTTGACGGTATATTGAGGATGTTCCAACGCGTGAACCAGCTTTTTCCAGACGCTCAGGTCGGCTGGTTTTGCCAGGATATTCAGTTTATGGCAGATAATTTCATCCAGCATCTGTTCATGCAGCAGGGCCGGGATTTTATAAATACTGTCCACATCAATGGCGGAAATGACGGCTTCTTCCTGTACATTGGTGAACAGCGCAATTTTGCGGCGTTCTTCTTTGGGCAATGCACGGTCAGAGCGGCAAAGGAGCACATCGGGCTGTATGCCGATCTCACGCAGTTCCTTGACCGAGTGTTGCGTGGGTTTGGTTTTTAATTCACCGGCTGAGCCAATATAAGGTAATAGCGTTAAATGAATGAAGCACGTGTCATTGCGAGGGTTTTGTATGGCCATTTGCCGGATGGCTTCCAGAAACGGAAGCGACTCGATATCGCCAACTGTTCCACCAATTTCAATAATGGCAACCTGCGCATCACCGACACCAGCCTGAATATATCGTTTGATTTCATCGGTGATATGGGGAATAACCTGTACGGTTCCGCCGAGATAGTCACCACGCCTTTCCTTGCGTATCACGCTCTCATAAATCTGGCCGGTTGTGAAATTGTTATGACGGGTCATGCGTGTGCTGATGAAACGCTCATAATGTCCCAGATCAAGATCTGTTTCAGCGCCGTCTTCCGTCACGAAAACCTCACCATGCTGAAAAGGACTCATCGTGCCGGGATCCACATTGATATAGGGATCCAGTTTGAGCATGGTGACCTTGAGGCCACGCGTTTCAAGCAGTGCAGCCAGAGATGCGGCAGCGATTCCCTTGCCGAGTGAGGAAACAACACCCCCAGTTACAAAGACATATTTAGTCATGGGTGGACATGGTGACTGGAAAGGGTTGAAAGAACAATTAGATGGCTTTTGTCTGGCATTTGAGTGGAAATGTTTATTAGCGAATCTCAGCAAGCAACCTGATTATCATTTGTTCAGCCTGGTTAAGATAACCATTGCCAAACAGATTAAGATGATTAAGAATGTGATAGAGGTTATAAACAATCTTACGTATATTATACCCGGAATCCAGGGGATAATCATTCCGATAAGCAGAATAAAAATTTGCTGGAAAACCACCAAATAACTCGGTCATGGCAATATCGGCTTCACGATCTCCGTAATACACGGCGGGATCAAATAAAACCGGACGCCCCATCGCATCATAACTGTAATTACCATTCCATAGGTCACCATGTAAGAGCGAAGGAACAGGCGATCTGTTACCTAATAATTTATCCAGATCAATCATAAGCTTCTCACCGGAATCTTGTAATCGTCCGGTATAACCATGGGTTTTTGCCAAATCCAATTGATAACCTAAGCGATGCGTACGCCAGAATTGTACCCAGTTCGATGAAACCGTATTGATTTGAGGCCTATGGCCCAGTGTGTTGTTGCGAATCCAGCCAAATTGCCGGGCGCAAACACGGTGCATGGCGGCGAGTTGTGTGCCGAAATCAGTTGCGCTGCCTTGCACGCCACTGTGGATATCCAGATATTCCAGAACCAGCCATGCATACTGTTCATTTTTCCCATGGCAGAGCACAGAA
Source organism: Pseudomonadota bacterium (assembly GCA_038043005.1). Lineage (GTDB taxonomy): Bacteria > Pseudomonadota > Gammaproteobacteria > Burkholderiales > Nitrosomonadaceae > Nitrosomonas. The sequence continues at coordinate 7,872 of JBBTCY010000084.1, read as the reverse complement.
GGTACGCGCAAGGTATGGGAACGATGAATCTCCATCAATCCCGCAGCTTCTGCTTCAAACATGGGCAATGTGTCGCTTGTGTTCAACTTGACAAAAAAACGCTGATTGTCGTCTGCAATGCAATAAGCCTGATTGATACAACCACCGCCGAGAGGCGTAATTACTTTGACAGCAAAGGGGCGGCCGGTTGTCGTGAAAACCTGCAGGCTGATGTCTGCTGCCCAGTCATGCATGTGTCATGCGCTCATGCAGGGATCGCCGGATTTTCTATAGACCGCCATTCAGGCTAACCATTTTCTGGCCTGGTTAATGGCTGCCTGGACTTGTTCAGGTGCGGTACCGCCGATATGCTTCCGGCTTTCCATGGAGCCATCCAGAGTCAGAAAAGAAAAAATATCAGCATCAATATGTGATGAGAATATCTGTAATTCTGTCAGGGCGAGATCGCTGAGATCGCAGCCCTTCTGCTCGGCGAATTGTACGGTTTTTGCGACAATCTCATGAGCATCGCGGAAAGGAATACCTTTTCTGACAAGATAATCAGCCAGATCAGTGGCGGTTGCGAAGCCACGCAAAGCGGCCTGTCGCATGGTGGCCTGGTTAACCTGAACGCCTGTGAGCATATCGGCATAGATCCGCAACGTATCGACCAGCGTGTCGACCGTATCGAACAGAGGTTCCTTGTCTTCCTGATTATCCTTATTGTAGGCGAGGGGTTGTGCCTTCATCAGGGTGAGCAGCGCGACCAGATGGCCGTTGATGCGACCGGTTTTGCCGCGGACCAGTTCAGGGACATCGGGGTTTTTCTTTTGCGGCATGATGGATGAACCGGTACAGAACCGATCAGCCAGTTCAATGAAACCAAATCCCGGATTCATCCACAAAATAAGTTCTTCCGACAGCCGGGATAAATGGGTCATGATTAGTGCTGCGCAGGCGCAGAATTCAATGGCAAAATCCCGATCTGATACGGCATCCAGTGAATTTGCGCAAACGCCTTCAAAACCCAGTATGTCTGCGGTCAGTTCGCGGTTAATGGGGTAGCTGGTGCCGGCCAATGCTGCCGCGCCCAAAGGCAATTGATTCACCCGTTTCCGGCAATCTGTCAGGCGGTCGGTATCGCGTTTCAACATCTCAAAGTAAGCCATCAGATGATGGCCAAAGGAGATGGGTTGTGCAATCTGCAAATGTGTAAAGCCGGGCATCACTGTGTGGATATGTTTTTCAGCCAGATTGATCAGCGCATGCTGCATTGCCTGGATCAGCTCAATAATCTGATCAATGGACGCACGCAGATAGAGCCGGATGTCGGTGGCAACCTGATCGTTGCGGGAACGTGCCGTATGCAGACGCTTGCCGGCATCACCCACCAGGGCGGTTAAACGTTTCTCGATGTTAAGGTGCACATCTTCCAGTTCCTGCAACCAGATAAACTGATCTTTCAGAATCTCATCACGGATCTGATGAAGACCCTGTTCGATGGCGACCAGGTCATCATGACTGATGATGCCTTGTGCTGAAAGCATCTGTGCATGAGCGAGAGAACCTTGAATATCATATTCAGCCAGACGGCGATCAAAACTGACCGATGCCGTATAGCGCTCGACAAGTTCCGAGACCGGCTCATTAAATCTTCCTGACCAGGTTTTTTTGTTGTTTTTCACGAATGAGTAATTCTCCATGTAAATTGCTATAATCGCACGCCAGCAGTGCAATTATGATCAGATGCGCAAGGTTTTCGGTATCCACGGACTGTGAGTCCCGTTAAAGTTAATTATAAAACAAAATGCACATCCGGTTATTTTGCTATACTTTTTGCACTTCCGAAGTATGTATTTGCGAAGTTAGGCACGGCGTAAGCATTACTTTAAACTTTATTGTCTGGTAAAAATTAACTGTAACAAATTTAATGCACTCTGCTTTTCCTTCGATCAGGATTAGTAGATAATTACCATCTTTTCCCCCTGTCACCTATAACAAGGAGCTATCCATGACGGATCAGAGCAAGCAAAATGAAAAAGAACAAAGTGGTCAATCAAAGGCTTCGACGCTGTTTGCAATATTGAGTGATAAGTTTGACTTACTGGCAAAACTTCCTAATATGCAGTTTCCTGCCTGGTATGGCGCGGTATTCCTGGCAATAATCATTGTTATTTTCACTTGGAAACAGATTGCAGTTGGTAAGGTTGAGTCTGATATGACCAAGAAGCTTGAAAGCGAACGTGCTTTGATTACGCAACAGGCACGTGAATATGCTGATAAGCAATATAGCAAGGAAGAAGAGCGCTTTGGGCAGGTTTTATCCTGGGCGGTACGTGGAGAGCTTCTGCGCAAGAATCTTGACCAGGTCGATCAGTATTTGAATGAAATCGTCAAAATGAAAGGTACTGAACGGGCTGTGCTGATTGGTGAAGATGGTCAACTGCTGGTTTCAACGGATAAACGCCTTGAAGATACTAAAGGAGTCGAGCTGTATCCTAAGGAAATCCTGAATTCACAGAAAATTACATTAAGATCTGATGTTGGTGGCAAGAAAATACTGGTAATACCTGTCATGGGTCTGAATAAGCGGGATGCGACGATTGTAATCAGCTATAACCAGCCTGCTCTATAATATAATTTGACCGTAACAGATAGTCACAATTGTTAAAAGACCCTTGGATTGACCAGGGGTCTTTTAGTTTGTACGCTGTATTTTTGCACCCAGACTGGATAGTTTTTCTTCAATGCATTCATAACCGCGATCCAGATGATAGATGCGGTCAATGGTTGTTTCACCCTGCGCAATTAATCCGGCGATCACGAGACTTGCGGAAGCGCGCAAGTCTGTGGCCATTACATCGGCGCCGTCCAGTTGTGGAACGCCGCTGATCACTGCCGTATTGCCTTCCACCTCAATGTTTGCATTCAACCGTTTTAACTCCTGCACATGCATCAGGCGATTCTCAAAGATGGTTTCAGTGATAATGGCCGTCCCATCGGCAACGCAGTTCATGGACATGAACTGGGCCTGCATGTCGGTCGGGAAAGCGGGATAGGGAGCGGTGCGTAAATTGACAGATTTGGGTCGTGTGTTCATTTTTAACTGAATCCAGTTATTGCCGGAATTGATAGAAGCTCCTGCTTCCATCAGTTTATCGAGTACTGCATCCAGCAGATAAGGGTATGTCGCTTTTAAATAAATGTCTCCACCGGTTGTCGCGCAGGCCACCAGAAAAGTGCCGGTTTCAATGCGATCAGGCATCACGGTGTAGCTGGTTCCGTGAAGCGATTGAACCCCTTCGATCGTGATGATATCACTGCCCGCACCATGAATTTTTGCGCCCATTGTGATCAAACAATTGGCCAGATCGACGATTTCCGGTTCCCGTGCCGCATTTTCAAGAATCGTGATGCCATCTGCCAGTGTCGCAGCCATCATCAGGTTTTCGGTACCGGTTACGGTGACAATATCCATAACAATGCGTGCGCCGTGCAATTTCTCTGCGACCGCGTGGATATAGCCATGCTGAATACTGATTTCCGCACCCATGGCCTGCAATCCCTTGATATGCTGATCAACAGGCCGCAATCCAATCGCGCAGCCGCCAGGCAGTGAGATATTAGCTTCTCCCGCGCGGGCGAGTAATGGTCCAAGCACCAGAATGGCCGCACGCATGGTTTTAACCATTTCGTAGGGAGCAACCAGATTGGTAAGATCCGTCGCTGCTAATTCCACAACCGATGAAGTGTTGTTCGTGGTGCGCACGCCCATTTGTTCAAGGAGCGACAGCATGGTTTTAACATCATGGAGCTGGGGAACATTCTTTATCTGCAAGGTGCCCTGCGTTAAAAGAGATGCGCACAAGATGGGCAATGCGGCATTTTTTGCACCGGAAATGGTAATCTCACCGCGCAATGGTGTACCGCCCTGGATAATCAGTTTTTGCATTGACTGGAAGTATAAAAAATATAAGATTTATTGAAATTTCGGTGTTCAAGTTCCATGAGGAACACATGACTTGCAACTATTTGGTTAAAATGTACCAAAGCTCACGGCATTATAATGTCATCACGATACGGGGTGTGAATTGCCAGCCACCACTATAACAAAAAAGCATTTAATAAAATCATCAGGAGAAGAAAATGAATAAACAAATCATACAAACCCGGGAAGCACCTCAGGCAATTGGCACCTATTCGCAGGCAGTGCGTGTCAGTGGCGGGGATACGGTTTATCTGTCCGGTCAAATCGGACTGGATGCGACAACCATGCAGATGGTGGAGGGAATAGAAGCACAAATCCAGCAGGTGTTTCTGAATTTGCGCGCGGTAGCCACCGCCAGCGGAGGCACTCTCAGTGATATCGTGAAATTGAATATTTTCCTGACCGATCTTGATAACTTTGCGCGGGTGAATGAAATCATGGCCAGCTATTTCTCGCAACCTTATCCGGCCCGTGCAGCAGTGGGTGTCAAGGCATTGCCGAGGGGTGCGCTGGTGGAGATGGATGCAGTGATGGTTCTGCACGCTTAACCTCAGGGAAAGACGATCAAATTGACCGATGCTGCATCTCCGCTGGCTGGTATTACGGCCAGTCAATCGGTTCAAGAAAAATTATCCTGTCTGGGTATTCGCAATGAACTGGATTTGATCCTTCATCTACCGATCCGCTATGAAGACGAAACCCGTCTGTTTCCAATCAATGACGCCCCGCAAGGGCAAGTGGTGCAGGTTGAAGGCATCATCACCCATAATGAAGTGGTTACCCGTCCAAGACGGCAATTGGTATGCCGGGTTGAGGATCCGGGCGGTATTCTGTTCATGCGTTTTCTGAATTTCTACGGTAGTCAGGTCAAGACCTATGCCGTGGGGAAGCAGGTACGGCTATTGGGTGAAATTCGCAGTGGTTTCTTTGGTGCGGAAATGGTTCATCCCAAATGCCGCATCGTACGGGAAGGTGAATCGCTGGCCGATACCATGACGCCAGTTTATCCCACCACAGCCGGTTTGACGCAGAAGATTCTGGGCAAGCTGATCGGGCAGGTTTTGCTGGATGTCCAAAGAAAACAGTGCCTGACCGAGACTTTGCCGGAGCGGATCATTAAAAAATATCGACTGGCGAGCTTTCAGGCCAGTGTGCTGTGCCTGCATAACCCGCCTTCCGATGTGTCGATCGATGCGCTCCAGACACGCGCCCATTCCGCCTGGCAGCGTATCAAGTTTGATGAATTGCTGGCGCAGCAACTATCCATGCGATTGCACTATCGGCAGCGACGGAGCCGGTCCGCGCCAGTATTGACGCCGCAGGATAAACTGGTCAATCAATTCCTGCAGCAGCTCACCTTTAAACTGACGGCAGCGCAGATCAAGGTGTCGGCAGAAATCAGTCGTGATCTGGCGGCGGCACATCCCATGCAGCGCCTGCTGCAAGGTGATGTCGGGAGTGGCAAAACAATTGTGGCAGCGCTGGCTGCGCTGCAGGCGATTGAGAATGGTTTTCAGGCCGCCATCATGGCACCTACTGAAATCCTCGCCGAACAACATTTTCAGAAATTATCCGCCTGGTTTGAGCCACTGGGAATCCGGGTCGTCTGGTTATCCGGCAGCCAGAAAAAGAGACAAAGGCAGGCTGCGCTGGATGATATTTCGCTGGGCAGTGCACAGCTTGCCGTAGGCACGCACGCCTTGTTTCAGGAGCAGGTGGCATTTCATCGGTTGGGTCTGGCGATTGTTGACGAGCAGCACCGCTTTGGTGTGCACCAGCGGCTGGCATTGCGTATGAAAGGCGCGCAATCGGATCAGGTGCCGCACCAGCTGATGATGAGCGCCACGCCGATTCCGCGCACGCTTTCCATGAGTTATTTTGCCGATCTGGATGTATCCATCATCGATGAATTGCCGCCCGGCAGGGCGCCGATCGTCACCAGGCTGATTGCCGAAAATCGTCGTAATGAAATTATCGCGCGCATCCAGCACGCTTGCCAGCAAGGCAAGCAGGTTTACTGGGTATGCCCGCTGATTGAAGAATCCGAAACACTGCAGCTCAAGACAGCCATGGAAGCCCATGATAGCTTGAGCAGGATATTCCCGGATTTGAATGTCGGCTTGGTGCATGGGCGATTACCCACACTGGAGAAAACAGCGGTGATGGCAGCATTCAAGCAAGGCACTATCCAATTATTAGTGGCCACAACAGTTATCGAGGTGGGGGTGGACGTGCCCAATGCGTCGCTCATGGTGATTGAAAATGCCGAGCGCATGGGGTTATCGCAATTGCACCAGCTGCGAGGCCGTGTGGGTCGCGGATCGGAAGCCAGTATCTGTATTCTGATGTTCCAGCAGCCTTTGTCGGATATTGCACGTCAACGGCTCAAAATCATTTTTGAACAATCGGATGGTTTTGAAATCGCCCGCCGGGATTTGCAACTCAGAGGCCCCGGCGAATTTCTCGGTGCGCGCCAGAGTGGAGTGCCGATGTTGCGTTTTGCTGATCTGGAACAGGACGATCAGTTACTCACCGCAGCGCAGTCAGTGGCTGATGAGATGCTTACTGAATATCCTGACCTGGCGCAACGGCATATCCAGCGTTGGCTCGGTGAAAAAAACGAGTATTTGCGCGTATAAGGGGTTACGAAATGGGTAGAGGGTCAGCGAAAGAATTAGCCATTGGTAGTTCAGGCGTGATTACACTCTATTGATCAATCAAGGCGGGTGGATTTGAGAGTTTCTATTGCTTGACGGTATTTTACGAGAAGCCTAGAATAATTATTGAAGTTTAATTTTTAACTTTAGAATTCTTAATAATAAGAGGGTCTCATGATATGTTAAAAAATCGTTTATTATCAATGATAATGGTCGTTTCATTGTTTTCATTGCCTCAGGTATCTTTTGCAGAGAATGAATGCAAAAGCGATAAGGACTGCAAGGACAATACCGTCTGTGTATTAGCAGCAAATCCACCAGTATGTAAACCACCACAACCAGCCGGAGAAGCATGTAAACGCGATGCTGCCTGTGCTTCCGGAAAGTGTGATATTCCTGCCGACAAGGACGTAGGAAGCTGCAAATAGAATGCCGGATTTCAAATGAAAGGTGTTTTAAATAAAAGGGGCTTGGCCCCTTTTATTTTTCTAGATTGATGAAACTGAGAGACCGGACGTGTGATGAAATTCATACGCACGGCGGCTACCCGAAAAAGCTTAAGTAAGTGCTGTTCTGGTTTGATTCTTTTTATTTATCAGAAATCTAATTGTAGTTAGTCCTTTCAATATGGAACATATTTATCCCGAAGTTGGTTTTGACACTTTCGGCTTGTTCGCCTCGTCATTTTGCCGCTACGCAGACGAGATTGACCGTGAAAACGCCGAGAAGTGGTTGTTCGTTAATAAATAGGTCTTTCGCCAAGGACTGGCGGTGGGAATGGGCATCCTTGAACCCCATGCACTACTCCGAGTGTCCGTTGTATTCGCAACTCTCAGTTTCGCAGACCATTGTTCCAGGCTCAACGAAGGAAGAAATCGTTTCAATGAAACCGGGTGCTTTCGGGTTCAGCGTTGATCTGAAGAAACTAATTTCCAGATTTTCTCAGTGGTGGCTTTCTTGTTATGGTTATAGGGTTAAAGGGGCGCTATGCGATAAAGCTGCGTAGCGCCTTTGACGTTGAGGTTGTAAAACCATATTCTCAGCAACTCACATAGGTTGATCAATCGAGGTTGAAATCTACTCATTGAATTTTATTCTTTGGCTTGCTGAGAGGTTCCGAAGTTATCAGCCGGTTTTATAATTCCCGTTTTGAGACTGTTGTATAATCCTGCTCCAACGATTCTCAGAATGATTTTGCCGGACCTCAGTATAAGAATTCTCATCATGCAGCAATCCCATTTAGTAGCT
>JBBTCY010000083.1:0-11098 GCA_038043005.1 Pseudomonadota bacterium | reverse complement strand
TTGACGATGCCGTCGGTTTCGCGGATATTGGCGAGAAACTTGTTGCCCAGCCCTTCTCCTTTGGATGCGCCAGCGACCAGCCCGGCAATATCGACGAATTCGACGATGGCCGGTTGCACCTTCTGCGGCTTGACGATTTCACAGAGTTTTTGCATACGCGGATCCGGCATTTCGACAATGCCGATATTCGGGTCGATGGTGCAGAAAGGATAATTTTCTGCGGCAATGCCCGCCTTGGTCAACGCATTAAATAAGGTCGACTTACCGACATTGGGAAGACCGACGATTCCGCATTTCAAACTCATAACCTGATTCTCATTAAAATTGATTCCGACGAATTATATGAAAGTTCCAGAAGTTGATAACCCACTCTTCTTTCACATTTCTTATGCTTTGGTGTGTAATTTCAACATGGCCGCCTCACAGGCGCCTTTGGTAAGGAGAGGCCATACTTCCAGGCTTCTTTCGATAGCTTCATCGATTAACAATGCTTCTTCCTTTCTGGGGGGATGCAGTACGTAACTTACTACCTCATGGCGGTCACCCGGATGACCCACTCCAATTCTTAACCGCCAGAAATCCTGGGTACCCAGCTTTGCAGCAATGTCCTTGAGCCCATTATGACCACCCGAGCTACCTCCTTTCTTTAACTTGGCGATCCCCGGGGATAGATCCAGCTCATCGTGGACAACGATAATTTCATCAGCCTGTATCTTATAAAAATGACATAATGCGGCAACCGAGCGTCCACTGGCATTCATGTAGGTCTGCGGTTCAAGTAACCACAGATCAATATCTTTCTGGCTGATATGTACGCACAGTCCATGGAATCTTATTTCTGCTTTGAGCGTCGCGCGTAATGTTCCTGCCAATCGATCCACCCAATGGAAACCTGCATTATGGCGTGTACCGATATACTCTTTTCCAGGATTTCCCAGGCCGACTATAAGCTTCATGAACTATAATAAAACCACAATTATCCGAATACCCGCCGAACAACTTTTAGCCGGCTGTAAATGCCATACAAAAAAACAAAATCTACTGGAGTATGTTTGATCCAGCAGATTTTGTTTTCATTTAAGAAATTCCAATAATTCTTATTTGTTTTACTAGCTACTCTTAGCCTCTGTTTTTGCAGCTTCTTCAGTTGCCGCTGTTTCATCAGAAAGTGCGGAACGTGGGATAACAATCGTAGCGACTGGCAGATTATCACCTTTGGCAAGCACAACTGTTTCAACATTCTTAGGCAATACTAGATCACTCAAATGTAAGGTATGTCCTGCTACCAGCTCGGCCAGATCTACAGAAATAAACTCCGGCAAATCATTTGGCAGACAGCTGATGTCAACTTCAGTCAATATATGAGAAACAATACCACCCGATGTTTTTACCCCAGGAGAGATTTCTGCATTAATGAAATGTAGTGGCACCTTCATGTGTATTTTCTTGTTTTTGTCGACTCTCTGGAAATCAACATGCAGCACTTGTTGTTTGAACGGATGCATCTGTATATCACGCAGCAATACAGGCTCTTTCTTTCCATCCACACTTAACGATAAGACGGAAGCATGAAAAGCTTCCAGCTTAAGTTTATAAAATAAATCCTTATGATTCATTTCAATGGATTGCGCTTCCTGATCACCACCATAGATGATTGCTGGCACTTTGCCAGAACCACGCAGGCGGCGGCTCGCACCCTTTCCCTGCAATGTGCGCTTATCGGCACTGATTTCAATTTTCATTTTTACTACTCCATATTATAGTCTGTCCGCGACCAGACAAACCGGTTAAAAAACTGATTCAATTACTCCATAAATAATGAACTCAATGAGCTTTCATTACTGATTCGTATCATGGTCTCTGCAAGCAAGCCAGCAATACTCAGCTGGCAGATACGACTACATGCCATGGCGTCTTCACGCAACGGTATTGTATCCGTAACCACCAATTTATCCAGCGCAGAATGTTCGATCCGCTCAATGGCTTTACCGGATAATACTGCATGCGTGGAATATGCCAGCACAGATTTGGCTCCATGTTCTTTCAGAGCTTTTGCTGCTTCACAAAGTGTATTCGCCGTATCCACCAGATCATCAATAATGACACAGGTACGATCCCTGACTTCGCCAATGATATTCATGACTTTTGCTTCATTGGGTTTTGGGCGCCGTTTATCAATAATTGCCAGATCACATTCCAGACGCTTTGCCATATGCCTAGCGCGCACAACCCCCCCTACATCCGGAGAAACCACGACCAGATTCTGGTAATTATGTTTCCATACATCACCCAGCAGGATTGGCATTCCATAAATATTATCCACAGGAATATCAAAAAACCCCTGAATCTGGTCTGAGTGCAAATCCATCGTCAGCAATCGATCAATCCCAACTGTTGTCAACATATTTGCCACTACCTTGGCAGTGATCGGCACACGAACCGAACGCGGCCTTCTATCCTGACGTGCATATCCAAAATAGGGGATTGCTGCTGTAATACGCCCGGCAGATGCACGCTTCAGGGCGTCCACCATCACTAATATTTCCATCAGGCTATCATTGGTTGGAGCACACGTGGATTGCAACACGAAAACATCTTTTCCCCGTACGTTCTCAAGAATCTCCACCATGATTTCACCATCACTGAACCGTCCAACAGTCGCACGCCCCAAGTGGATATTGAGATGCTTGACGACATCCTGTGCCAATCTTGGATTGGCCGTTCCGGTGAAAACCATCAAACTGTCGTAAGACATGCTATTTCTTTGAAAGATTAGGCTGGAAAATAGAGCGCATCAATTACTCCTGTTAGTACAAACCGACTACATGAGACCCAAAGAACCGATCTATTCCGACCTATTGTGATTGAATCAAATTCAGATGCTTTAATGATTATATTCATCAATTCTGGCTGGGGAGGTAGGGATCGAACCTACGAATGCCGGAATCAAAATCCGGTGCCTTACCACTTGGCGACTCCCCAAATTCTTTATTCCACGGATGTACCCATTGGATGGCGATCTAATCCGTTTACCATAAAACCCTTCATATCATCAGGAACACGTTCAAACGCAGCCTGCGCTTCATGCTCTGTGGCGAACTCGGCAAATACACAAGCCCCAGAACCACTCATTCTAACTATTGTAGTATTTTCCAGCTGTTTTAGCCACTCCAAACATCTCGCTACCTCAGGGTACATCCGACATACCACTGATTCCAGATCATTATGTCCCTGTGCGATGGAAAAGGGCGGTATTTTGATTGGTATCGTGTTTCGTGTCAATTCTTTGCTTGTAAAAACCTCCGCGGTTGAAACATTGACAGAAGGAACAAGGATCAGATACCAGGCGGGTGGCAGTCTGATTGGCACAAGTTTTTCACCGATTCCTTCCGCAAATGCACTCTCCCCAAAAACAAAGACAGGAACATCCGCACCAAGCTGAAGCCCTAACTCAAGCAATTGATTCCTGCTCCAGTTGATTCCCCATAATTGATTAAGCGCCATCAACGTTGTCGCTGCATCAGAGCTGCCACCACCCAAACCGCCACCCATCGGGATCTTTTTTTGCAAAAAAATATCAACTCCCTGACCAGTTCCGCTTCTCTGCTTTAAAAGCCTGGCCGCACGCACACACAAGTCATTTTCTTCCGGAACACCTGCAATGGGTGTCTGTAACTTGATCACGCCATCCGTACGCACCTCAAATCCCAATTGATCGGAGAAGTCCAGGAAGCGGAAAACCATTTGTAACAAATGGTAACCATCCGGCCTGCGTCCCACAACATGCAGGAAGAGATTGATTTTGGCTGGTGCGGGAAATGTCAGCATGGATAGGCGTAGCAGCTAATAAATACGGTGTAGGTTAAGAATTTATTCGATTTCCCAGCTATCTACCACTAGCTTGATCTTCAAGTCTTTATAGTTCAGCTTCAATACCTTGGAGCGTTGTACATTATTTTCAGTCTGTACAGAACTGCTGTTGCCGCTGTATCTGATTTGCCAGCCATCCTGCCGTATTGCTAGTACACGATTTTCACTATCCAGATCTTTCTCAGAAACGGTTACCGGTGAATGCAGACCCTGCACCCAGTACTGTAATCCATTGAGCGGCAGACGCCATCCCAGAATTTCTGCTGTTAAGCTTTCCACATCAGCCGCATAAAATGCTTCCAGTTTAGCTGTGATCAGTCGGGCACCGCTATGGTCCTGAGTTATTTCTGCTACAGCCTGACCTAACGAGGTAAATAATAGAATCTCGTCATTTTCTTTGGTATGTTGCCAGCGCAAACTACCGGAAGAGCGTTCATTTCCATTGGATACGGATATCCTGCCGAGCAGGTTAAAATCAGCTGCTTTCATAGCCCGGGTGCCTGTAACCGGCTCAGTAGTAACCGTTTTTACTACCGCTGGCTGGCTAGTTACAGTGACGCACCCTGCAATCAATGGAAAAATACAGATTAGCAATTTCCCGTGTTTAACATACCGCCGATAAATGCTGAGTCCAGCAGCCAATAACAGGAAATCTTCCCATTTTATGCACAGATTATCCGGTATTGATTTATCAATACCCCAAAGCATCGTGAAGGAAAAAGAAGTCCTTACAAACAAAGGAAACGTCCACATCATTAATAAATAACAAACTTGCCTCGATAGGCAATACCTTGTTCTATCCCCTTCCTTCGGATAGAAATAGTCAGTGCTATGTATTCAGACCCTTGTCGGTTTGTTGATAGTCAGGTAAAACAATATTCAACTCAAGCGTCTCCTGATTCTCATCCTGCTCAAAATTTACGGATATTGCATCCTGTTCTACATTGACATATTTACGGATAACTTCCAGCAATTCTTTCTGTAACTGCGGCAAATAAGAAGGTTGATTACGATATGTCCGTTCGTGCGCCACAAGTATCTGTAGTCTCTCTTTGGCAATCGAGGCGGTTTTAGGTTTTGATGCTCTAAAATAATCCAGTAAGCTCATTATTTTCCTCCGAAAAGCTTCCTGAGAAACCCTTTCTTGCCATCAATAAATCGATGTGGTCGTTTCTCTCCCAAATAGCGCGCCACTACATCAGTATATGCTTGACCTGCTTCACTTTTTTCATCCAGAATCACCGGTATACCAGCGTTAGATGCGGACAGCACTGATTTTGATTCAGGGATAATTCCCAGCAACTGCAGTGACAGGATTTCCTGAACATCTTCAAGGCTTAACATTTCGCCTGACTTAACTCTATCAGCATCATAACGTGTCAGTAACAGATATTCCCGGACCGGCTCTTCATTTTTCTCAGCGCGCCGTGACTTACTGGACAGAATTCCCAGCATGCGATCCGAATCCCTTACTGAAGAAATTTCCGGGTTAGTAACAACAAATGCATCATCTGCAAAATACAATGCTAAAAAGGCGCCTTTCTCAATGCCGGCTGGAGAATCACAAACAATATAGTCAAATTCCTTGGCCAATTCATCCAGCACTTTACCGACACCTTCCTGACTCAGTGCATCCTTATCCCGTGTTTGCGAGGCTGGCAGAATATACAACTGACTACAGTTTTTATCACGGATCAATGCCTGATTAACACTCGCTTCCCCATTGATAACATTAATAAAATCGTATACAACACGTCGCTCACAACCCATGATCAAATCCAGATTGCGCAAGCCCACATCAAAATCAATGACTGCTGTTTTGTGGCCTCTTTTTGCAAGCCCCATGGCAATTGCTGCGCTCGTTGTTGTTTTACCAACGCCACCTTTTCCTGACGTTACGACTATTATTCTTGCCAATTGAGCCTCCTTTGCTATATGGTCTTTAAGCAATCTCTTTAATAATTAAAGCATGATCCTGCAAATAGATCTGAATCGGTTTGTTATATACCTGCTTATTCAAGTCCTCGCTGGTTTTATAATCTCCGGCAATAGAGATAAGCTCTGCCTGCAAATCAAAACAAAAAATCCGTGCCGCCGTATTGCCAAGCACGCCTGCCAAAGCGCGTCCTCTCAATGTATTATAAACATGTATATTACCTTCAGCCATGATTTCCGCACCGGCGCTGACTTGAGACATAATAATCAAATCACCTGATGCGTAAATGCGTTGACCAGAACGAATCGGCTGGGTAATGAGCGTCGCTTCAGCCGAAGATGCCGGCATATCAGCAATGGGTTTACTTGATGGGTTAGTTGAATCGGTAGCCGCAACCTGCAGTTCCTCGGAAGCACGTCTACTGTTTTCCTGTTTTTGTATATTGCCAGCTGCCGCTTGGCTATCCGGTTCTCTGACAGTGTCAATGGGAATCGATAGTGCGTGGGCCTTCCTGTTCTGCTGTTCATTACCGCCCCGTATTCCTACCGGGAACAAACCGATTCTACGCAATACCCCGACAATTTCAGCCAGATCGATATCTTGACCCTGTTTATTTAACTCACGCAAGTCAATGATTAACGGAGAGTGTCTAAAGAAGTCCGGGGCCAGCTGGATTTTTTCCTGCAGGGATTGTTCAATCATCGCGATATCGTGACTAAAAAGAATCAAGATAGGCGCAAAGAAAGTACTGCTCTTAAATTCGAGTATGGATAGTGTATTAGACATTTTCTGGAGATTAATCGACACCCAAATACAACCTGTTGATTGATTTGATAATTATCATTGATCGTATAGATAAATTTCTAAAACAGCTATTATACCCGCCAATTGAATGATATAGAAATCCTGAATTCCAACTCATAGGTGCGTTCTCAAAAACTCCATATCAACAAGGCATTCAGAAACCACTTATCATCCAATCATTCCGCAATTCCCTGATGCAGGAAACGTTGCATGGTATCACGCAATGTTTCATTATCCGGACTTTTCTCCAGCGCGGATTGCCAAATATTTCTAGCATCTTCTTTTGCACCTTTCACCCAGAGAACCTCTCCCAAATGAGCGGCAATCTCCGGATCAGGTCGGGTTGCATAGGCAAGATTCAGATAATTCAGCCCGTCGGCAAAATTACCCATCCGATAATACACCCACCCCAGACTATCCATGATATAGGGATCTTCCGGGGATAGCTCAACAGCCCTTTTGATTAGCTTCAAGGCTTCTGGCAGTTGATTACCCCGTTCTGCGAGACTGTAGCCCAGTGCATTATAGGCGTGAGCATTATCCGGCCTGAGTTTTATCAACTTGCGTAAATCTCCCTCAAGGATCTCAAATTTACCGATTTTATCAGCCGCCAAGGCCCGGTCATACAGCAGCTCCGGGTAGTCCGGCAACTTCTGCAGTCCTTCATTAAGCAAATCAAAAACTTCCTGGTGCGCCCCTGATCGGCGCAGAATCTGCGCTTCAGCCAGAATCAGATGTGCCGCTTGCTGGTCATTTGCAGCTGGCAATTTCTGTATATGCTGCCGCGCATCATTCAGGTAGCCCTTTTGTGCCAGCAAATCAGCATAACGTATTTGTGCCGGCAAATAACGCCCGCCACTTTTCACCTGCTGGTACGACTCCATCGCCATATCAGGGCGATCTGTTTCTTCGTAGAGCGCAGCTAGGTGAAAATGTATTGTATTGGGATCCTTATAGCCCAAACTGAGCGCTTTCTTAAAAGTAGATTCAGTTATATCGAAATCCCGCAACTCTCCCGACAATAAGCCAACCGCAATAAAAACTTCTGCATTATCTGAGTTCCTGGCTAATAATTGTTGCAGCTGTTCTCGTGCCGGATCAACTTTATTTTCTGCCATCAATATCCGCGCATAGGCAATCCGTACATCATTCGCCCCGGCATAGCTATCCAGATAATCCCGATAGAACCCGGCAGCTTCTATATTTGAAACGCGTTGCAGCATCCTTCCGTTATGGACAGCAGCCAGTTCCCAGTCTGGTCGCAAAGCAAGTGCTTTCTTCATCTCCTCCAGCGCAAGCTCGTGCTGTTGCGCAAACCAGGCTGCCTGCGATGTGGCAAAATGGACCTCCGGCAATGCTGTGTAGGGTTTGGCTAATTGTTGTATTAACAGCAATGTTTCTTCTTTGTTCGGATTACGAGACAAAAGCTGGTTCAATTGCATGAACGCATTGCCAATGCCATCTTTTTCAGAAGCCAATAATTTCTCAAGATGTGGCCGGGCCATATCGAGTTTACCCAGGTTCACCAGCAGTGCTGCAATGGTCTGGCGCGCTTCCACTGAATCCGGATCAAGCTCAACCCACAAGCTGACTGCCTGCTCGGCAGCGGTTGGGTGGCCTGCATGCAAGGCAATTTCCGTCGCGCGCTTGGCCAGGCGAGGATCGCGGGTTGATTTTGCCAGTTTAAGATAACGACTGATTGCAATATCGAGCTTACCGCGCTGCAGCGAAACTTCGCCCAACAAAAAATCAAATAGAATAGGCGCCGTTAAAGCCTGCTTGGGCAAATTAAGTTGACTGGGTTCTTCTTGCTCAGTAGATTTTTCTGTTTCCTCTTTGGAGGGAATCTGTGCGCAGGCAGACAATCCAAGAAACAATAACACGCAAAGAATTTTAAATTTCATGAAAAATCCGATTGGTATTCAAATTTAAGATAAACAAAGGGTATCGCGATTCCATCACACTTAACAGATTCATGAAATTCAATATCTTAATATCAAACCTCACCTAACAAACCTTTTCATTCATTCAGTTAATTCACATGAATGGCATATTCTACTTTTATACTGACAGTAAAGTGAATAAATAAATCTGTAAGCGCCCCTGATTAACGTCACAATAAAACAAAAATAAAATTATCCGCAAGGGATCAGCGATTAATTTATGATAAGCACAGATGAGAACATTATTAAATCACGAAAGTTCATATCATCTCACAGGCATACAGTAAAAATAAATTAACCCGTGCTATAAAACACACTGATTCCAGCCTATCCTTCACCCAAAAATTCAATCAGATTGAAAAACTTCTACTTTAAATTAATTATTGTTTTTTTATCAGGCATGCTGACCGTACTCGGTTTTGCACCCTTTTATCTTTTTCCCATACCTGTCATTACACTGGCCCTGTTGTTTGGACTGTGGCGTAAATACCCAAACCCTCTGCACACAACATGGCTGGGTTTCTGTTTTGGCATGGGATTATTCTGTGCCGGCGTTACCTGGATCTATGTCAGTCTGCATGATTTCGGCGCAATGCTAATGCCTATCGCCGTCACGGCATTGATTGTACTGTGCGCTTATCTGTCGCTGTTTCCTGCACTGAGCGGCTGGATACTGGCAAAGCTGCGCATCGCTTCCCCCTTTATAGGTGCATGGGTCGCTGCGGCATTGTGGATGCTGTTTGAATGGCTACGCGGTACCTTATTTACCGGCTTTCCATGGTTGGCACTGGGATATTCGCAGGCACCCTACAGTCCCCTGATTGGCTTTGCGCCGATAGCAGGTGTTTATGGCATATCCCTTTTGCTGGTAGTCAGCGCCGCCCTGCTTTCACTCTGGGCTGAAACGCGCTTCAAGAATTGGCGCTATGGATTGTCATTTGGCCTGATCTGGATCAGTGGCTTTGGCCTGCAATCGATTCACTGGGTGCAGCCGCTGGGAGAGCCGGTATCGGTTAGCCTGCTGCAGGGCAATATCCCTCAGAATATGAAATGGCGTGAAGATCATGTTGAAAAGACCATGGAAACTTATGCCCACCTGATTCTGGAAAGCAACAGTCGATTGATTGTGACGCCGGAAATATCCATACCGCTGTTTAGCGATGTCGTTCCACCAGATTATCTGACATATATCGCGGATCACGCCAGAAACAACAATGGGGATGTACTCATCGGTCTGGCCGAACGTACAACAAATGGAACTGACGAATATTACAACACCATGTTCAGTCTTGGTTCTGCACCAGAACAAAGCTATCGCAAACACCATCTGGTTCCATTCGGTGAATTCATCCCCCTGAAGCTGGTGTTCGGCTGGGTTATCCGTGTACTGCAAATCCCGCTGTCCGACTTCTCGCGTGGCGGTCTTGATCAGCAACCGATGGATCTGGCCGGGCAGCGCGTCGCCATCAATATCTGTTACGAAGATGTATTTGGTGAGGAAATTATCAATCAATTACCCCAGGCAACGATGTTGGTCAACGTCAGCAATGATGCGTGGTTCGGCCGTTCAATCGGGCCGCAGCAACATTTGCAGATTTCACAAATGCGCGCACTGGAAACCGGGCGCTATATGCTGCGTGCAACGAATACCGGCGTGACTGCCATCATCAACGAGCGAGGTGAAGTACTGCAAACCATAGAAATCTTCACCACTGCAGCATTACACGGATCAGTGCAAGGATTCACCGGCACGACACCTTATGTGCGCACCGGGAATTATCTGGTGCTTGGGCTGGCCGGATTGATATTATGCATGGGATTCGTATCAGCCTTTCGCACTGCACGTAAAACCCTGTAAAATTCGATTTACTTTCATTTGAGTAGGTTAATCTAGGCACTTCATGTCAACACTTACATTCCAGGAAATTATTCTCACGCTGCAACAGTATTGGAGCAAACAGGGCTGCGCGATCCTGCAACCCTACGACATGGAAGTGGGTGCCGGAACCAGTCATACCGCCACCTTTCTGCGCGCGCTGGGCCCTGAGCCATGGAAAGCGGCCTACGTGCAACCGGCACGCCGTCCGAAAGACGGACGTTATGGCGATAATCCCAACCGCTTGCAGCATTACTATCAATTTCAGGTAGTGCTTAAACCTGCGCCGAAAAATATTCTGGATTTGTATTTTGATTCGTTGCGTGAATTGGGCTTTGATTTGACGCAGAATGATGTACGTCTGGTTGAAGATGACTGGGAGAATCCCACACTGGGTGCCTGGGGACTGGGTTGGGAAACCTGGCTCAATGGCATGGAAGTCACTCAATTCACCTATTTCCAGCAGGTCGGTGGCATTGATTGCAAGCCCATAACCGGTGAAATCACTTACGGACTGGAACGCCTGGCGATGTATCTGCAGGGCGTGGAAAGCGTGTTTGACCTGATCTGGACAAAAGATCTGACAAAGGAAGAAGATAAGGGTCTGACCTACCATGATGTTTACCATCAAAACGAAGTAGAGCAATCCAGATACAACTTTGAACACAG
>JBBTCY010000082.1:0-1454 GCA_038043005.1 Pseudomonadota bacterium | reverse complement strand
GTTAATCTGCCTTTTCCCAGCTTGATAACCAGCAAATTTTTACCACTGGTCGCCACGACCAGTGCAGTATTGCGATGGTGGTTCATGAGAACGGTTGGTTGCATGATCGATAGTGTTGGTATTAAATGGTTTCTACCGTGGTTAACAGATTGCGAGCCATGCGGAGTGCAAAGCGAAAGTGCGTGCTATCCCAGGGCGTGAATCGTGGTAATTGATATATGTCCGTGCTACGGCGGGCTGCGCCCCATGCTGTGGAGACGGCGGCTTTAAATCCTATTTTCTTAATCATGGCCGGATGCTGTAACAAATAATCCTGACCGGGTTTTCCATTCGGATAGGCAAACAAATGAACGGGTTCACCAATGATACTTTCCAGCATTTCTTTCCCATTCGCGATTTCAGAAAAGGCGAGATTGTCGTCTAAACGCGCCAGAATAGGGTGATTGATCGTATGCCCGCCGATTTCCATGCCTGCCTGATGCAGTTTTCTGATTTGTTCGGATGTCATCATCAGATTGTCCGGGAGCGCTACCGGCACTAATTCGCACAACTGATCAACACGGCGATGTCTTTCTTCAAACGGCAGATACTTGAGTTTGTCGATTAAAGGGAATAACAACTGCTGACGCTGTGAAATTGAACTGATTGCATGATTTCCAAGGCCGATTTTTCCCAGATCCAGTGTGTCGCCCGGTGCTCTCCGGATTAATTCGATCACCTTGTCATTCCACATGATACCGCCATTAATAAAGCCTGTTGCAATAAAGAACGTTGCCGGGACACCATGTTTTTGCAGAATGGGTAATGCGATCTCCACATTGTCAGCATAGCCATCGTCAAAGGTTACGCATGCCGCCCGGCTTGGGAGTGTTCCGCTGGATAATCTTTGTACGGCTTCAGACAATGGCAGGATATTGAAATACCGGGTCAGATAGCCAAGATGTGAATCAAAAGTGTCACTGTTAACTTTATTGCCGAGCAGCAGATCCGATTCTGTCAACACGCGATGATAGATCACAATCGACAAACGTCCTCGCTTTCCAGTTGGGGAAAGCAATGAAAGGAGAGTTTTTAAAGAGATTGATCCGGAATGGTTAATCATCAAGTGATTTGGAAATTGTTGTTCTCTGACCATGTAGCACAAATGCATGGCTAAATAATAGTCCTAGAAGGGGGATATAATGTAATAACCCTTTAACCAAGCCAGTTTCTACAATCCACTGAAATCGATTCCAACGTTTGGGGAGTATAGGAAGCCAATGTAATTTTAGATTGACTAGGCTATTATTCTTCATCAAATTAAGTAATTCATAGTGAGATTCGTAACGTAAATGTGTAGGGCGTCTCCGAATCCAACGAAAAAACCTTTCTCCTAGATGCGGTAGACAGCTGCGATTTAACGCATCTATCCAAACTTGACCACCAGGCTTGGTCACCTTTGATAATTCATGAAT
>JBBTCY010000081.1:0-6642 GCA_038043005.1 Pseudomonadota bacterium | reverse complement strand
TTTCTTCCTCATGCGGATGCGTCGTAAAAAAGATAGTAACGCCGCTTAAGTAAAAATTTTGTAGTGAGAACTTTAAGGATGCATCCTTCCTAAGGAACTCATCCTTAAAATTCCAATCATAAATTACAACAAAGTTGTCAAAGTAAGTCATCCAGAAAAAACGAGTTACTAATCATGCAAAGAAAAATAATGACTACATTTACCATCAAGCAGATAGTTTCTGCTTCTATAATGCTGTTTCTGATAGTGCTGCTGATTCAAGCGAATCCTGTACTGGCACATGCTAAATTAGTTAAATCAGATCCGTCTCGGAAAGCAGCTCTTTCAGCATCACCCAAATTTGTTCAATTATGGTTCAATGAAAAAATTGAGGGCTCTTATGCGTCTGTTACCGTGCTTGATTCTGAAAAGAAACCGGTTACACAAAATAGCCCTGAACCTGTTGCTGGGGATTTGAAATCTGTTGTACTGAACTTGCCTGAGTTGGAACCAGGTAGTTACAAGGTACAATATCGGGTAATGTCTGTAGATGGACATGTGATTGAATCCAGTTATGAATTTAGTATAAAAAGCATAATGCAGTAAGATGATAGAAGTAATTGCAGCAATTGCACGTTGGGCACAACTTGCGGCGAATTTAATTTTATTAGGCAGTTGTGTGTTTCTTGCAATAGCCGGTACGGACAAGCGCATATTTTCCGCGTTGTGGGCTAGGAAACTAGAGCGGCTACTTCCCTGGCTGGCACTCTGTATTATTGCAGGCCTGCTGGTCATTCTGGCGACGACAATCAGCCAGACCACTGGAAATATCAGTAAACTGCTGCAACCGGACATATGGATGGGTATCGTAAAAGATACTCGTATGGGTCAGATATGGATTGGGCGAGAGATTCTCGCAATTTTATTATTCTGTGTTGTTTTTTACATTTGTAAAGTCCATAGAACTCGCTGGCACTATATTCTATGCGCAGCGATAGCCGCCTTGCCGCTCACAGCAGGGTCACTGGCGAGTCATGCAGCAGCAGAAGAGTTTTCAGTCGTGTCGATTATTCCCTATGCATTTCATATCATACTGGTCGGTATCTGGTTTGGTGCCTTGCCTGCATTTCTCCTGCTGATCCTGCAAAATGAAACCAATGATAAAAAAACCAGCGTACTCAATATAGAAACGCTGAAGCGAT
Organism: Pseudomonadota bacterium; assembly: GCA_038043005.1. GTDB lineage: Bacteria > Pseudomonadota > Gammaproteobacteria > Burkholderiales > Nitrosomonadaceae > Nitrosomonas. The sequence goes on along the minus strand of JBBTCY010000081.1, from coordinate 5,461 downwards.
TCTCACTGATTGCATTGCCTGTGATGATGCTTATTATTATCACGGGTTTTATCATAGTTGACCGCATGTTTGATGGAAACTATGCAGCACTTGTTGCAACGCCATATGGCTGGTTGCTGAGCACCAAACTGGTACTGCTCGGAATCATACTGATCATCGCATTTCACGTGCGTTCATACTGGCTACCCTTATTTTCAAATTATGCCCAGTCGGGTGATCATCAGGCAGGCAGGCAGGGACTCAGGAAATGGGTATTGATTGAATTTGTTCTGGCACTCATTTTATTGTTATTGGCGACCGTTATAGCAAACACCACCCCTGCCAAGCACAGCGTGATAGAAGATTGGCCTTATTCTTTCCGGTTTTCGATTGAGGCAACCTGGAATCAACCCAATGTTGCTTTGCAAGTATGGGCTGGATTGGCTGTTATGGTGATCGCAGTGGTTATGTACCAGTTTGGCAGGAAACAGAAATGGGGAGTCATGCGGTTAATCAGTTTCCCATCATTGACGCTGCTATCCGGCATGGCTATCGCACTACCACCCTTAACGATTGAGGCTTACCCGGAAACATATCGGCGTTCTTCCGTTCCTTTTGATGCCGCTTCGATAGCAAGTGGTTCAACACACTACGCAGAGCACTGTGTATCGTGTCATGGTCAGCAAGGTATGGGCAATGGGATTAAATCCCGTACTTTATCGACAAAATTGCCGGATATGCTGACAGAGCAACATACGTCGGAACATACGCCCGGTGATTTTTATCACTGGATCACAAATGGTATGAAGAATACGGATATGCCCAGCTTTGTAGAACAGTTGTCCGTTGAAGACCGCTGGGATGTGATCAATTTCCTGCATGCATTGTCGCGTGGTTATCAGGCACGTATTCTGACACCGGAAATCGTGCCGAATAAACCTTATCATCAACCGCCCAATTTTTCTTATGCGGCGAATGATGGCAGCCGCGGTAATTTACAGGAGTTTCGTGGTAATAAAAATGTGTTGCTGGTTACATTTTCCTGGCCGCAATCGCAAGAAAGAATTGAACAGCTAAAACAATCCTACGATCGCCTGAATGAGCAGAATGTGACAGTATTGGCTGTCCCAACAAAAGAACTCAGTCCGGAAGATTTGACAAACATGAGTACAAACTTGCCTTTCCCAATCATTACACAAGGGGCAGCCGAGATTTCAGGCAGCTATGTATTATTGCGACGGACATTGAGTCATCCGGATTTACTGGGTCGAGGGAATCACCCGGATCATATGGAGTTTCTCATCGATCGTGCCGGTTATTTACGTGCACGCTGGGTACCTTCGGCAGGAGAATCAGGTTGGACTGATATTGATCAACTGATAAAGCAGGTCAGCCTGTTGAATCGAGAAAGCGTGACTGTAGCTGTTCCTGAAGACACCATACGTTAATTTCTCAGCAGTTTTGCCAGATATTCAGAACTGTATATTGAACGTGACCACAGCACTCAACAGCATGGTAGTTTCTGTCACTTCAATCAAAGCGCCGGCCGTGTCTCCCGTCATACCGCCAATTCTCTGTAACATCGCATACCGCACGATCAGGAAAGATGTGATTGCGGTGATTATCAATTCCAGATAACCGGTTCCAGTAAATAGAGGAATCAACGCGATCGTTGAAATAATCATCAGGATGTTTAACTGGCGCGGCTGATGCATTGCCAGTGCAGAACCCAACCCATTGCTTCGGACATAGGGTGTCGTTAAAAATAACAGCGGAACCAGCATCCTGGAAAGAATGATGACCAGCAGCCCTGAGATCCAGTCCAATGTGATAATCAGGCTATAGAGTGCTGCAAATTTGAGCAGGATGACCAGCATGATCGCAACCACACCAGCCGGTCCGCAATTCGGGTCCTTCATGATGGCCAATGTTCTTTCCCGATCGCCGATTCCACCAATCCAGGCATCTGCACTGTCCGCCAGTCCATCCAGATGTAATCCGCCAGTCAACAGTATCCAGACGGTAATCAATAATGCCGCCATCACAAACGGTGGTGTGCCGTTTAGTAACCAGCCCACTGCAACCAGTATTACTCCAATGATTAAGCCGACGAGTGGATAAAAGAATAAGGAATATCCCAATTCTTTTTCATCAGGCTGCGTTGCAAGCCGCACAGGCAATCGGGTCAGGAATTGCAATGCAATGAAGAATGACCTGATTAAACTCATGATTCGGAGATAAGTGTGGCATGAGAATGTGGTGCCGATTCAATGCGGATCTGCTTCATGCCTGCATGGGGAATTGCAAATTCCAGCAGGCGTTCAATGGGGTGCTGCTGGATATGACAGATAATGATCCGCATCACGCCACTGTGCGTGATAAGAAGTATTTTCCGGTCATTAAATTGTTGAATGATGTCATGCCAGGCAGACAGAACGCGCGCTTCGAAATCAAGTAAATGTTCAGCATCAGGCGGAGGAAAACGAACAGGGTTCTGCCAGAAGCGGGATAGGGCATCCGTATCGATTTGCATCAAATCAGCAGACGATTGATTCTCCCACTCACCAAAATGTATTTCCTGTAGACGCTCATCCTGTGCAACAGGGATGGTGTATCGCTGTCCCAAGGCTTGCGCAAAATGGGCGCAACGATCCAGAGGAGAAGTAATAATCTGTTGCCATTGAGGTGATTGTTTATCGGCGGCATTCCACATCTGTGCCCAGCCAAGCGGCGTCAGTGGATGATTGGTACTGCCGCAATACCGTTGGCTGTTTTCAGTTTCACCATGCCTGAGCAGATCGATAAAAGTCGTCATGACACACTGGAAATCAGTTTTTCCGGGATACTTGCGCATCCGAGAAGGTCGCCATGTCATTATGCAATCGACATGCCATGCGCAACAGGTTCAACGCAATCGCCGCACCGCTGCCTTCACCCAGCCGCATATCCAGAGCAATCAGCGGTTCTGCACCCAGTGCGCTGAGAATTCTGCTGTGACCGGACTCTGACGAGCGATGAGAGTAAACAAACCAGTGCTTGCATCCCGGCACAATCCGTTCAGCCGTTAACGCAGCAACAGTACTGATAAACCCATCAATCAGTACCGGCAACCCTGACTGCGCACCGCGAATATAAGCACCCGTCAAAGCGGCTATCTCAAATCCGCCCACACGACAAAGCGCATCCAGAGGAGATTGGATGTGGGGTCTATGCAAGGACAGAGCCTGTGCAATCACATTGATTTTATGGACGATGCCATGCTGATCCAGGCCGGTTCCGGCGCCGGTCAACTGCGCGGGATGTTCATTCAGCAGGAGACAGGCCAATGCTGTGGCGCTGGTGGTGTTACCGATACCCATTTCTCCACCGATAAATAATTGCCTATCATTTTGCCGGGCGCGTTCGATGGATTCGTAACCGGCATGAAGTGCCTGACCCAGCTGATCCCGTGTCATCGCAGGTTCATGGACAAAATTAGCGGTGCCCGGACCGAGGTGATAATGTCTCACTTCAGCCAATGACCGCGTATCCTGCACTGTGCCCAGATTGATGATTTCCAGTGAAGCATTTAATGCCCGCGCCAGCACGTTGATAGCGCCACCGCCCTGTGCAAAATTTCTGATCATCTCGCTGGTGACCGATTGAGGAAATGCGGAAACACCTTCTGCGGCAACGCCGTGATCACCAGCAAATATAGTGATGTGTACCCGTTCAACACAGGGATACAGAGTATTTTGCAGTGCAGCCAGTTGAATGGCGATTTCCTCAAGGCGACCGAGAGAACCAAGTGGTTTGGTGAGTTGAGCCTGGCGCGTTCGCGCCGACTGAGCCATGCCTGCATCAGGAACAGCCAATGGCGCTTCCAGCCAGTCGAGATTGATTGCGTTCATTAGATATGTTCTCCTTTCAGTATCCATGGCAATCCGGCAACAGTCAGGATCACGCGATCACAGTGTTGTGCCACGGACTGGTGCAGCTGGCCGGCTTCATCACAATATCGGCGAGTCAGTTCACCCAATGGTGTGACGCCCATATTGGTTTCGTTGCTGACCAGAATGAGTTTTCCCGGCAAATGCGGCAGTGCACTGAGGAATGCTGATCGTTCCACATCAAACCGTGAAGTATCCGGGTGAATGAGTAAATTGGTCAGCCAGAGCGTCAGGCAATCAACCAACAGGCAATGTTCGGTATTCGCATGCTGATTCAGCACGGAAGCCAATGCCAGAGGTTCTTCGATGACCTGCCAATGATCGGGGCGGTGCGCGCGGTGTAATGCAACGCGCTTGCACATTTCTTCGTCTTCAATAGTTGCCGTTGCAATATAGATGACCGGGAGCTGGCTCTCCATAGCCAATCGTTCAGCCATGCGGCTTTTGCCAGACCGGACGCCACCGAGAATCAATGTTTTGGAGCTTGTCATGGTGTATCTGGTTTCAGGTTGAGTAATCGGTACAACTGCGCGGTATCCAGATATTGATCCACGCAATCCGCCAATCGATCAATCGCGGCATCGCGTATCGCATGATAATCCGGTGTGATGGCCTGTTCATCCAATCCGGCCCAGGCTAATAGCCCACTGCAAGCGGCAGGCGATTCAAAAATGCCATGCAGATAGGTGCCCAATATCAATCCATCCTCGCTCATTGCGCCGTCATCACCATGCGCCAGATGAGTGGCCGACTGGTAATGCGTGTGATAAGTGGTGACGCCGGCATGGATTTCGTAGCCGGTTACTGCGGAATCATCATAGGCCAGCGCTCCCTGCGTGTTGCGCAATAATTTCTCAGGTTCCAGCGTCGTCTGCATATCGAAGAAAGCAAATCCTGATGCGCTGCCGACATCCCCTTCAAGCCCACTGGGGTCGTGGATGGACTTGCCCAACATCTGGAAGCCGCCGCAAATGCCAATTAGTTTCCCACCATAGCGCAAATGCCGATAGATGGCGGCTTCCCAACCATTTTTGCGCAGCCAGCCCAGATCAGCGCGTACGCTTTTTGAACCTGGCAAAATGATCAGGTCAGCCGGTGGAATGGGCTCACCGGGGCCTATGAATTGTAAATCGACCTGCGGATGCAGGCGCAGCGGATCAAAGTCCGTATGATTGCTGATGCGTGGTAATACCGGAACGATAATCCGAAGATGTTTCTGCTTTGTCGTCGCGACAAAATCAGTTCTATGCGGTATGGCATCTTCCGCTTCCAGATGCAAACCATGCAGATAGGGTAGAACGCCTAATACCGGTTTGCCGGTAGTGTGCTCCAGCCAGTCCAGTCCGGACTGGAGTAATGCCATGTCGCCCCGGAAGCAGTTAATGACGAAACCCTTGATGCGCGCCTGTTCACTTTCACTTAACAAGGCCAGCGTGCCGGTCAGATGAGCGAAAACACCACCCCGATCAATATCGGCAATAAGGATGACCGGGCAGTTGACAGCTTCCGCAAAACCCATGTTGGCAATATCATTGGCGCGCAAATTGATTTCA
>JBBTCY010000080.1:0-2024 GCA_038043005.1 Pseudomonadota bacterium | reverse complement strand
TTAGGAAATGCTGTTTTATTTTCCATCGGAGCAGCCGCACGGGCAGCCGGATCCCGGGTTCTATATTTTGCCGGCTATAAAAAGCAGGTTGATCGATATAAAGTGGCTGAGATTGAGGCTGCGGCAGATGTTGTCGTATGGTGCTGCGATGAATCTCCAGGTTTTGAAGCGAGCCGGCCTGGCGATAAAAGTTATGTGGGCAATATCGTGCAAGCGATGGTTGCCTATGCAAGCGGTGGACTGGGCGACCAGCCGATATCTCTGGCAGACGCCGATCATCTTATTGCCATCGGTTCTGACCGGATGATGGCAGCTGTCGGTGTGGCCCGTCATCAGCAACTTAAGCCGTATTTAAAAGCAGATCATTTTGCCATTGGTTCGATCAATTCCCCGATGCAATGTATGATGAAAGAGATCTGTGCGCAGTGCTTGCAGCCCCATAAAGATCCGAAAACAGGGAAAATTACCTACGTGTTTTCCTGCTTTAATCAGGATCAACCGCTGGATCAGGTTGATTTCTCCGGTCTGGCGACACGGTTACGGCAAAACAGCGTGCAGGAGAAATTGACCAATCAATGGATCAATCGTTGTTTGAGCAAAGGGGAATAGCGAGTATCAGCAGACGCGACACATGCGAGCAAAACCTGAACTGGCCGACAAGCCTGTTAGAAGTGGAGGCTGTGCGAATCAACTGGAATCTTCGGCAAGAACAATTGGTACCCATGGTTTTACAGATCTCTATGAAAAACTTGAAAGAGCAGATCGAAATAATGAAATATCAATTCAGTGATTACATGCTGGATGTTCACACGACCAAAATAATTGGGAATAAATAGTATTTGCAGAAATTAGATCAAGTTTTCCTAACCTAAGTAATGCATTACGTTCAAATTGATTTATAATTCGCTGTTCATTAAAAGAGTAAAGTGCCATATTGGCTTTTATTCGTAAGCTTGTTGGAAAGAATATGGGAGATCATCAATGCATATAGGCATACCCGCAGAGACTCGCGGGGGAGAGACGCGTGTCGCAGCGACACCGGAAACCGTCAAAAAATTTACTGCCAAGGGTATTCATGTGGTATCCGTTCAGTCTGGAGCGGGTGCAGGCGCAAGTATCCCGGATTCTGCGTATCAGGAAGCGGGTGCTACGATCGTGACTGATGTGGCGGCGCTATATAATCAGGCGGAAATTGTCCTCAAGGTACGCAGCCCGGATCCTGCCGAATTGGCAATGATGCGCAAGGATGCCGTGCTTGTAGGTCTTCTGTCGCCGCATCAGAAAGATGGTATAGAGGCCATGGCAAAGCATGGATTAACTGCATTCGCCATGGAGAAATTACCGCGTATTTCCCGGGCACAGAATATGGACGTGCTCTCATCGCAGGCGAATATTGCAGGCTATAAGGCAGTGCTTATGGCAGCGAATACCTATCAGAAGTTTTTTCCGATGCTGATGACAGCAGCCGGGACTGTAAAAGCAGCCCGAGTTATGATTCTGGGTGCTGGTGTGGCAGGTCTGCAGGCTATTGCGACAGCTAAAAGACTGGGCGCTGTGGTTGAAGCCTTTGATGTACGGCCTGCAGCCAAAGAGCAGGTAGAAAGCCTGGGCGCCAAATTTATTGAAGTACCGCTCAGTGATGAAGAAAAAGCAAAAGCTGAGACAGCTGGCGGATATGCAACAGAAATGTCTGATGACTATAAACGCCGTCAAGGTGAGCTGGTGCATGAACGGGCAGCCTTGGCAGATATTATTATTACAACCGCGCTGATTCCCGGACGTCCAGCTCCTGTGTTGATCAAAGAAGAAACCGTACAGGCGATGAAACCAGGTTCTGTTATTGTGGATATGGCTGTTGAAGCAGGTGGTAATTGCCCATTATCTGAATTAAACAAGACAGTCGTCAAGCATGGCGTGCATTTGATCGGTATTGCCAATATTCCCGGACTGGTGGCTACAGATTCAAGTACTCTGTATGCGCGAAATTTGATGAATTTTATCAATCTGATGCTGGATCCGGAAAG
>JBBTCY010000079.1:0-1448 GCA_038043005.1 Pseudomonadota bacterium | reverse complement strand
CGGCTGGTATCCACGCATCGAAGGGAAACTGGCGCGGTATAAAGTCACGCTTGAACTGCCCGCCAATCAGCGGGGGCTGGTGGCTGGTCGACTGATTGAGGAAAAGGACTCGGCGCAAGGCTATCAGGCTGGTTTTGAATTTCCTTTTCCAGCCGAGGGCATCGATTTGATGGCGGGACCTTACGTGATTGAAACCGATACCTATGCAGGGATTGCAGGTCAGCCGATTCAACTGCGCACCTATTTCCACCCGTCACTCAGCAATCTTTCACGGGATTATATCGATGCCGTCAAGCGTTACCTGAAACTCTATGAAGCATGGATAGGCGGCTATCCCTATACCGAATTCAGCATTGTATCCAGTCCGACGCCGACCGGCTTTGGCATGCCCACCCTGACGTATCTGGGCATCAATGTGCTGCAACTGCCGTTTATCCGCGACACTTCGCTCGGCCATGAGGTGCTGCACAACTGGTGGGGCAATGGGGTGTATCCGGATTATATGAGCGGTAACTGGTCGGAAGGATTGACCACATTCATGGCGGATTATGCCTATAAGGAGAAGGAAGGGCACGAAGCCGCGCGGATAATGCGGCTGGACTGGCTGCGTGATTTTGCCGCGCTGCAACCCGGGCAGGATGCGCCGCTGTCCAGCTTTACTTCGCGCACGCATGGCGCTTCCAAAATTGTCGGCTATAACAAGGCCGCCATGTTCTTCCTTATGTTGCGGGATCATCTGGGTGATGCGGTTTTTCAGCGATCCATCCAGGGATTATGGAATGTGCAGCGTTTTAAGGTCACCTCCTGGCAACATCTGCAGAAAATGTTTGAAATGATTTCGGGGCAGAATCTGCAACCCTTTTTCACGCAATGGCTGGACCGTGCCGGTGCCCCGTCAATCACGATTGGCGCAGCGAAAAGCACACCGATGAATTCCGGCTATAGGCTGAGTATTACACTGAAACAATCGGCACCGACGTACCAGTTGCGGGTTCCGGTTGCCATCCAGACTCAGGAAAACACGGATATTCAATGGCTCGATCTGCATCAGGAGCAGCAGACGTTCACGCTGGCATTGCCGAACAAGCCATTATCCGTTTCACTCGATCCGGATTTGCGGCTGTTCCGTCAACTGGCACCCGGCGAAGCGCCGCCCATCCTGCGTGAAGTGATGGTCAATCCGGGCACAGAAACCATTTTGTTATCAGGCAGTGGCGAAGTGCGGCAGATCGCAGAAATGCTCGCCAGCAAACTGCAACACCGAACACCCGGAGTCCGGCCAGCCAGCCATCCACTCTCCACAGCACCCACGCTGGTGATTGGCCTGCAACCGGAAGTCGATGCCTGGCTTGCGGCCAGACACTTGCCTGCACGTCCGGAAGTGGTCAGTCGCAAAGGTACGGCACAAGCCTGGACACTGGCTCGTGCTGACGGCGCATCGCTGGCCA
>JBBTCY010000078.1:0-9381 GCA_038043005.1 Pseudomonadota bacterium | reverse complement strand
CGAAGTATAAATCATTCTTGGAACAAAAAACTAAAACACTCAAACTACTATCGATTAAATCCTTATTTAACGAAAAGATGAGTTGATCAAACCAAAGACCATCTTCCCCGCTCCGATCACTCCTGATATGATCGAAGATTTCATTATTTGCCAGCGTCTTTCCCTGCTGTATTTGCATCTTCTTTCTTGTCTATAGCGTTTCCAAAGTCAGGTTCTGAATCTCTGGGTGCAAATGCTGAGGGGGGTGGCTTATCCATCGGATAACCATCAAGACTTTTCTTGCCTTCACACGCAGTTAATAACACTGCTGCCACTGCAGCAGCTAAGAGCGAATATTTAACAACCACAACTAATCTCCCATATATTTGTTTATTTCGTACGCAATAGCATAATCGAAGTAGGCCGATTACACAAATACTAAAGCGGATGTACGGATCAATCAAAACAGCCGATCAACCATAACCATCAGATTTAACGAATAATACTAACAAAAATAAAGGAATCCACTTAAACAGATTCATAAAAAAACCGCTCTGTGAAGAGCGGTTTTTTTTGCCTGATACTTTTTGCAACGATTGACCGATGACAGTTTATTCAGGCGCACTGTCGCGTTTGTCCATAAATGATGGAGGATATTGACCTGGTTTTGGATCACCGCATCCGGCTAAAAGTATTGTCAAAAGGGCGGTTATAAACATAGCGTATTTCATATTTTAAATCTCCTATTTTCAAAAAAATTTGACGAATTAAATTATGTAAAACAGTTCATCGGTCATTCAAAATCAGAAAGACCATAACCTTAATACCAGAATAAAATAATACTGTCCAGAAAATTCATCAGTTTTCACATTCTGAATACGGCTAAGCAACATTATGATTCAATCACGATATAACCGTTAACATACCATTGATAAAGGATTTTTTCAGTTTCTTCAGTACACTTCAAGTCTAATACAATGCCACAGTTATCAGCCAGACGAGCCAAGAGTTTATAAGTATCCACACTGACTTTATAGACCTCTCCATTCATAAATATTGTTTTATCACCCACCAGCATTCGGCTCTTTAAATCAAGCAACACACCTTTCCTTCTGGCTTTATGTAAAAACAATGACTGTGTTAATGGATGTTCAGGCTGCTCAAAGAAAACATGTGACTTTGGTTCGGTCAGGTAAATACCCAAAAAATTCTGAATATCTTTTTGATCCCATTTAATCTTCTCCAGAATGGTACTGACTTGGCGCAACATCGCCTGACCAATTTCTGCTGAATGATCCTGCAATTGTAAATCCGGGTCAGCATACCAGCCCTTTACTTCAATATTATCCTGTAGATAAACAAGAAATTGAGTAACCAACTCATAATGACTGGGTGCACGAAAACCAATGGAGTACGTCATGCACTCATCTTCAGCAACACCATTGTGGGCATAGTTGGGTGGCAGATATAACATATCTCCTGCTTGCAGCACCCATTCTTGCTCTGGGTAAAAATTTTGCAGAATCTTCAGCGGCGCATCGGCAATCAATCGACTATCCCGTTGTGCCGATATTTGCCAGCGCCGTGACCCCAACCCCTGCAACAGAAACACATCATAGGAATCGAAATGGGGTCCGACACCACCACCCTTTGGTGCATAGCTCACCATCAGATCATCAAGGCGTGCGCGGGGAATAAAACTAAATTGCATTAATAAATCACGTGCTGACGGCAGAAAATGATTGATTTCCTGCACTAGCAAAGTCCATTGTTTTTTTGGCAACTTGGTAAAATCCCGTTCACTTAACGGACCATACTTGAGCAACCATTTTTTATTTCTCTGAATAATAAGTCGTGACTGCGTTTCTTCACAGCAAGCCAGCTCCATCAATGCATCACGCGTCAACAACCCCTGGAAATCCGGTATTGCATTTCTAATCAACAAAGGTTTTTTTTGCCAGAAATCACGTAAAAATTCTTGTGGCGTTAATTTATCTAATGGAATATTTCTCATTGTTTAATGTCTTATGCCCCATAAGTGCTCCAGCCGTTTATCTCGCCCGCAATTATTTCGGTAATAGGCGTACCGTACCGGATTCTTAATATAATAATTCTGATGATATTCTTCAGCGGGATAAAACTCTGTTGCGGGTAAAATTTCCGTGACGATCGGTTGTAAGAATTGTCTGGAGCCTTCCAACGCTTTTTTGGAAAATTCCGCCAGCATTTTCTGTTCAGCATCATGATAAAAAATAATGCTGCGATACTGCGCACCGATATCACAAAACTGGCGATTAGGTGTTAGAGGATCGATAGTCAACCAGTAAGCCGCCAGTAATTTAGAAAAATCAGTGTATCGATTATCAAATTTAATCTGTACCGCTTCAACATGCCCGGTTTTGCCGGTGACCACCTGCTCGTAAGTCGGATTAGTCACGGTTCCGCCGATATAGCCAGACAGCGTGGAAATTACTCCTGGTATTTTGTCAAAATCAGATTCAGTGCACCAAAAACAACCACCCGCAAAAATTGCGGTCTCCACATTCTCATCAGCCACTTGCACACTTTTTGTATCCGATAGGGATATACCGGATTGCTGGCAAGCCACCAATATAACCACAAGTAGCAATCCCATGCCAGAAACCAGCAATAGTCGATTGATTATCTTCATACGCTCAGCTTCTAAGTGCCGGCAGTGCGTCTGTTCGCGGTACAAACTTTAAGGCCAATCCGTTATTACACCAGCGCTCACCCCGTGGTGGTGGGCCATCCTTGAAAACATGTCCTTGATGCCCTCCACAGCGTACGCAATGATATTCCGTACGCAGGATAATCAACATATAATCCTGTCTGGTACCCATATGTCCAGCGATCGGTTGTGTAAAACTTGGCCACCCGGTGCCACTCTCATATTTGTATTGACTCTCAAACAGTGGTAAATAACAGGCAGCACAAATAAACGTGCCGTCTCGATGTTCATGATTCAGTTCACTGCTTCCCGGCGACTCGGTGTCTTCTTCAAACAGTACCTTATATGCTTCCGGTGACACAAGATTACGCCATGCTTCATGTGATTTTCGAAGCGGCTCTATGGGTATCGCAGAACCAATATCATTATTCGCAATAACTTGTCGTGATTGATAAAAAGAAAAAACAGGCAGCATCGTCGCTACCCCTATTCCCATTAGAAGAGTACGTCGTTTCATCGAAATTTCCTCATCGAATTTCTGTCATTATTTAGTCTTGCAATACTAAAATAAACCAGCCGCATCTGATTCACACAAAATTAGAATTAGTTAGCAAGAAAAGAGAGCCATTTACTAAATTCAGCCATGCAGATTCACACACAAATCCTGTATCATCACAGTTTTAAGATTATATCTTAGCCCACATGAAAATTAGTTTTCTCGATTTTGAGCAGAATATTGCAGAATTTGAAGCTAAAATAGAAGAATTACGCTTTGCTCAGGACGACTCTGCACTTGATATCTCAGCTGAAATTGCTCGCCTGCAAGCAAAAAGCCAGTCATTAACCAAAACTGTCTATTCAAAACTTGTTCCCTGGCAAATCTCACAAGTTGCCAGGCACCCGCAACGCCCCTACACGCTTGACTATATTGAACATTTATTTACAGACTTCGAAGAACTGCATGGCGATAGAAATTTTGCAGATGATCATGCGATAGTCGGCGGTCTGGCACGTTTTAATGGTCAAACGGTTATGGTTATCGGTCACCAGAAAGGGCGTGATACCAGAGAAAAAATACATCGTAACTTTGGCATGCCCAAGCCGGAAGGATATCGCAAAGCGCTCCGCTTAATGCGTTTAGCAGAGAAGTTCTCGGTTCCGCTGATTACGTTTATTGATACGCCAGGTGCATACCCAGGCATTGATGCCGAGGAACGTGGTCAATCTGAGGCAATCGGCAAGAATCTATTTGTCCTGGCAGAACTGAGAGTACCCATCGTATGTGTCATCATTGGTGAAGGGGGCTCAGGGGGCGCTTTGGCAATCGCGGTTGGTGATGTCATCCATATGCTGCAGTATGCAACCTATTCAGTCATATCGCCAGAAGGCTGCGCATCTATTTTATGGAAGAGTGCTGATAAAGCACCTGAAGCAGCTGAGATAATGGGTATCACAGCCGATCGGCTGAAGGCTCTTAATTTAATTGACAGCATCATTAATGAGCCCATCGGCGGCGCACATCGTGATTACCCGGCCACCATGCAATCAGTAAAAACTGTTTTACAGGAATCACTGAGGAAACTGCAAGATCATTCCGTCGAAACATTGTTGGAGAAACGCCTCGAACGGCTCATGGGATATGGTTCATTCAAGGAAATCAAAGTCGAATAATCTTCTATGTGACACCAAACAGGTACTGCTTGCACATATAAAACAGAATAGCCAGATAACCATTGCATTAAGTGGTGGTATAGATTCTGTGGTATTACTGAACTTGCTGGTTACACTCTCCAGACAGATCCAGTTCTCGTTATCAGCTATCCATGTTAACCACGGCATCAGTCACAATGCAAAACAGTGGAGTCAATTCTGTTGTGATCTGTGCCACACATACGATATTCCCATCTCTGTCATCTATCTCAAGATAAAAAAAGAATCGGGTGTCAGTCTTGAGGCGATTGCTCGAGAAGAGCGTTATCACGCCTTTAATCATGCTCAGGCAGATTATGTGATTCTGGCTCAGCATCTGGATGACCAGGCGGAAACATTCTTATTACAATTATTTCGTGGTGCCGGCGTTAAAGGATTAAGCGCCATGCCGGTTGTCAGGAGGCATCCTTCTGCAACCATGCCACAAATACTTAGACCACTGTTATCGGTATCCCGTGACAGGATTGAGGAATACGCACGGCAGAGCAACTTAACATGGGTTACCGATGAAAGTAATGACAGCACTGCTTTTGATCGGAATTTCTTACGTCACGACATTCTTCCAGTACTCAAAACAAGATATCCCGGCTACCAGAAAACATTGTTACGAACCAGTCGGCACTTCGCTGAGGCTTCTTCACTTCTAAGTGAATTAGCTGAAATTGATCTGGAGAATTGCGTTATTAATGCGCGGCTTCAGATTGATGCCATGCGCCAGTTGAGTTCCTCCCGTATCAAAAACTTACTCCGTTACGTCCTGTCACAGCAAGGCGTGCAGCCACCCAGCACCAGTAAACTGGAAGATATTCTGCATCAGTTAATGTCCGCACGCATTGATGCGCAAATACATATCGTTTTTGGTAACACAGAAATTCGATGTTATAAAGGCGCTCTGTATATATCACCCAGAAGAAAATTACCCGATACAATAGAGCCGATCCGATGGCAAGGAGAAGAAAAATTAGTGCTCAAAGACTTAAACGGTACTCTAAAATTCACCTATGCCGAAAATCAGGGGATCGATCAAAATAAAATCAAGGAAGAACCCGTAATGATTTGCTTACGTTCAGGTGGAGAGCATTTCACGCCTGATTGTAACCGTCCTCGGCGTAGTCTGAAAAACCTGTTTCAGGAAACATTTATTCCACCCTGGGAACGCAATGCTTTACCATTATTATTCAGTGGTGAAAAACTTGTCTGGGTACCCGGAATCGGGATCGATTGTGCATACCAGGTTAAATCGCCGGAACAAGGATTATTACCCATATGGCAACCTGATGGATAATCAGATTTTATCTTTTTCAGTTTTTTAATAATTCTTAAATTTTCAGGTAAATAACATGATTCTTGTTACAGGCGGCGCAGGATTTATTGGCTCTAATTTTGTTCTGGAATGGCTGGCACAATCCGATGAAGCTGTTATAAACCTTGATAAATTAACCTATGCCGGGAATTTACAAAACTTAACATCCCTGGCTAAAGATTCAAGACACGTCTTTGTACAAGGAGATATTGGTGATAGCAATCTGATGTCACAATTACTGGCTCAATATCACCCCCGTGCCATTATTAATCTGGCTGCCGAAAGCCATGTCGACCGCTCCATCCATGGTCCTGAAGATTTTATTCAAACCAATATCCTAGGAACCTTCCGCCTGCTGGAAACAGTACGCGCTTACTGGAATGAGTTGAGCATTCAAGCAAAAAATGAATTCCGCTTTCTCCATGTTTCAACTGACGAAGTCTATGGTTCCCTGACTAAGACTGACCCTGCCTTTACAGAAGATCATCGATATGAACCCAATAGCCCTTATTCAGCCAGTAAGGCTTCCAGCGATCATCTGGTGCGCGCCTATCACCAGACATACGGCTTACCTGTACTGACTACAAATTGCTCCAACAATTATGGCCCTTATCAGTTTCCAGAGAAATTAATTCCTCTCATGATCGTCAATGCGCTGGCCGGAAAACCATTGCCCATTTACGGAGATGGTCAGCAAATCCGGGATTGGCTGTATGTTGCAGATCATTGCAGCGCTATTCGTCGTGTTTTAGAAGCGGGATGCCCAGGTAGTACTTATAATGTCGGTGGCTGGAATGAAAAACCGAATATCGAGATTGTCAAAACTATCTGTACGTTGCTGGAAGAATCATATCCAAATTCAACGTTTCATAAGCTCGTTACCTATGTCACGGATCGACCCGGACATGATCGCCGCTATGCGATCAATGCCGGGAAAATTGAGCGTGAGTTAAACTGGAAGCCGATTGAGACATTTGAAACTGGTATTCGCAAAACTATCCAATGGTACTTAAACAATCAACATTGGGTTACAGAAATTCAAACCGGTGCTTACCGTGCGTGGATTGAAAAAAATTATGCTAGATTACAGAAATGAGAATTCTATTGTTCGGCAGGAATGGTCAGGTTGGGTGGGAATTGCAGCGAAGCCTTGCACCTTTAGGTCAGTTGATTGCGTTGAGTTCATCGAGTAAGGAATTATGCGGCGACCTTACCAATCTCTCCGGTATTGCGCAGACCATTCAGAAGGTCTCCCCGGATATTATTGTAAATGCAGCCGCTTATACCGCAGTCGATAAAGCGGAGAATGAGCCAGAATTAGCGCATAGAGTTAACGCACAGGCACCTGATGTGATGGCGCATGAAGCCAGAAGATCAAATGCATGGTTGATTCATTATTCAACAGATTATGTATTTGACGGAAGTGGGCACACTTCTCGATTCGAAACAGATATTGCCAAGCCACTTAATATTTATGGCAAAACAAAGCTGGAAGGTGAAAAAAATATAACTGCATCAGGATGCAGTCATTTGATTTTTCGCACCAGTTGGGTGTATTCAACATATGGAAATAATTTTATCAAAACCATACTTCGCTTGGCTCAGGAACGTGATCAGTTAAAAATAGTTAATGATCAGATTGGTTCACCAACCGGCGCAGAACTATTGGCTGATATAACCGCCCAGATTTTACCGGCCGAAAAATATCGCTCCGAAATATCAGGAATATATCACCTTGTCTCGCAGGGAAATACATCCTGGTATAGCTATGCTCATTTTATCTTAGCATATGCCTTATCTACCAATTTACAGCTTAAAACCCAGCCGGATTCTCTATTACCTATCACAAGCAATGAATTCCCCACCCCAGCAAGGCGGCCAAACAATTCACGCTTGGATACACACAAGTTTCACAATACCTTTGGTTTGAACTTACCTGCCTGGCAAACTGGTGTTACCCGTACACTCACCGAGTTACTTGGAACACCGAGAGACTCTTCATAAGAACACAGTTGATTAAATCAACGCATATTCCAGCTATCCCCTGCAAATATACGTAGTGCAACTTCACTCAACCGCTTTGTGAACATATCAGCAAATCCTTCACGAACCGTAAATTCGACAATTTCTTCAGTTTTTATTATTTCACGCGCTACATATTCTGCACTGCCAAAGCCATCAGTCAGTCCCAATTCAATACTGCTCTGTCCGGTCCAGACAATACCGCTAAATATCTCGGGCGAATCTTTTAAACGATCCCCCCTTCCCTGCTGTACTATCTTAATGAATTGTTCATGTACTTCACTCAGCAATTTAGCCGCATGTATTTTCTGATTTGGATCCATTGGAGTAAAAGGATCCAGAAAACCTTTATTTTCACCGGCAGTAATTAAACGCCTTTCAATACCAAGTTTTTCTAAAGTGCCAGTAAACCCAAAGCCATCCATCAAAACGCCAATCGATCCAATTAAACTTGCTTTATCCACAAATATCTTATCTGCCGCAACTGCAACATAATAGCCACCCGATGCGCAGATATCACCTACCACAGCATACAGCGGTATTTCCGGATATTTAGCTCGCAAACGATGTATTTCATCGTTAATAATACCCGCTTGAACCGGGCTGCCACCTGGGCTATTAATGCGCAGAATCACACCTTTTGTATTTTTGTTTTTAAAAGCAGAATGCAGACTTATTATGATCTTATCAGCACTGACTGCGCTATCAGCCGCAATAACGCCACGTAAATCAATCAGCGCAGCATGTTTACTGGTTGTTCGAACAGTAACATCACCAGTCCAGTCCATCGCCGCAAATAATAGGACAGAAAGATATAAGAAGGTCAGTAACTTGAAAAATATTCCCCATCGGCGAGAACGGCGTTGCTCGTTTAAGGATGATACAGCAAGGCTTTCCAGCAGCTCTCTTTCCCAATTTTCTTTTTTACTATCTTCTATCGGATTCATAGTTCATTACCCACAAATGGAAACAAATTTAAAAATAAATGCAGAAATAAAGATATTAATTAATGATAATAAGCTTTCGATTATCACTGAGATTGTTCATTAGATAGCGATCTTCATCATATATTCAAAGTATGAAGTAATTTGTCATCCTTAGCTAGGATGACGATCTTCACATGAAATCCATATAAAGCATATAGTTAATTTATAAATCAAACAGCAAGTCGGAAAACAAGCTAAGACTAAGTGTGTAAAAAAAAAACCCCTCACTGTTACAGTGAGGGGTTCTCATTATGTGCCTGGCGGTAACCTACTTTCACATGCGAATGCACACTATCATCGGCGCAACTTCGTTTCACGGTTCTGTTCGAGATGGGAAGAGGTGGGTCCAAAGTGCTATGGCCGCCAAGCGAAACTTTACATGAGTAATTCTCAAGCAATTACTCATGAATCTGGAAGAAGTAAATTAGATTATAAAAATCACAATATATTAATAAAACATTCAGTTATTAAAGTTATAGGATCAAGTCTCACGGTCAATTAGTATCGGTTAGCTTAACGTATTACTACGCTTCCACATCCGACCTATCAACGTTGTGGTCTTCAACGAACCTTTAGGGGGGTTTAACCCCCGGGAAGTCTTATCTTGAGGAGAGTTTCCTGCTTAGATGCTTTCAGCTGTTATCTCTTCCGCACTTAGCTACCCGGCGATACGACTGGCGTCATAACCGGTA
>JBBTCY010000077.1:0-6846 GCA_038043005.1 Pseudomonadota bacterium | reverse complement strand
TAGATAAAATTAAGCTTTTTACTTATTTCTCTTTTCCCTAAAGAAGAATAGTATCTTAACTGTTAACTTTTTTTGTTAGGAGTCTAAATCTCTAGCGATATTTAGTTTTCTAAGAGCGCATACATTTATCTTGGCGGTTCTTAAATGGAATCTTTTAAACTCCAGATAGTGATCATCGGTATGCGTCTTGTAGTTGAGTAAGGATTAACATGATATTTAATATCCATTAATAGCATTTTTTATAGATATAAGGAGAATAAAATGAAATATCCGCTTCTTACTGCTGTGATTATAACGCTGACATTGGCTTCCTGTGGTGATCCAAAACCAGGTCAACGCCCTCCCAGTCTCTATGAGAATCGTGAAGGGATGTTAACAGACAGCGATATTGCGACAGCAAAGAAACAAAGTACCGAAAAAAAGGCGACAGAGTCAGCAGAGAAAATTTATCCCGCTGATGATCCAGTAGCACCCCATGCTAAATCAGATAAAGAACTTAGTGCCGAGAAAGCTGAGAAAGCTTACCCTGGCGATGACCCGGAAGCACCTCATGCGCAAAAGAGGGGCGCCTATTAAAATAGGAATTAAAAAAATCTCAAAGATTCGGACGATTCTGGTGGAGATACCGGAATCGTCCTTTGAATTTATATATATTTTTCTTAGAGAAGCCTACTATTCTCTTAACAACAGTCAGGAAAATGTAAACTACTGATTGATATTTATCATCAGAAATGCTCACATTCAGAAAAATGCTGGTAAGATGCCAAACCTAAAAAAAAGCAAACAATCAGATCACTTATTTATATTGGTAATTGGTATACAGCAGAGAATTTTTGAAAAATCCTGCAACATAAATTAGGCGTCCATCACATTACACCGTTGGCAAAGCTTATTCACCAGCCGGCGCAGTTCGCTCACTTCAATTCCCAACCGGGTCACCTCTGCCTTGAGTCCGGCTATCTCGCTGTCAGCTTCGGCCTGTTCCATGTAACGGATACTGCCCGCTTCTGCCCGTCTGTCGATTTCTATTTTTGGGGTGCCGGATAGCAAATGCATCCAGCGATTCTCACGCGCACCCGGCTGACGCGGCAATTCTGTCACCAGGCCACCTGCCGAACGTTCAGTCAGTTCAACCAGGAAACTCTCTACCGAAGAAATGTCGGCAAATCGATGCAGCCTTTCGCTGTTAATGCGCAACTCCCCCGCCGTTTGCGGGCCGCGCAACATCAGGATAGCCAGCAAAGCTGCTGATGGCATGGGGATTTGCAACACTTTTTCAACATGATGCATATAGCGTACGACCCGCCCACCGCTGACTTCGGACACGAAGGACAGATGCTTCAAACGATCAACCGCATCCTGAACATCACGCTGGGATGCTTCGATCACCGGATCACGGCTTGATTTCTGATTACAGCCAATCATCACTGCATTGAGCGTCAGAGGATACGTATCCGGCACAGTATGCTGTTTCTCAACCAGCACGCCCAATACTCGTGTTTCCAATAGTGACAGCTCAGAAAATAAAGAATCGCTCATAATCAATCTTCCTGATTGAAAACGAAGCAGTGTATATGACTTACTTTTTATCAACCAGTTATATTCTGGCAGACAGTCATTTTTAGAAATTAACAGGCCGTTTGAACAATCATCAGCAGTTGCCCGCTGGCCACGTAACCCCCCTGCTTGCAAAAGATCCGCTGTACCGTACCTGCTGAGTCCGCTTCCACTGTAAATTCCATTTTCATGGATTCAATGATAATCAATGGTGTTCCGATCGTAACCGATTGTCCTTCCTCGACCAGCAGCTTCCATACGGTGCCGGTCACATGGGCGTTAACGCAGTACGCGCCTGCCGGAAGATCCAGTTCGCTCTGCGCATCGGCTTCATCCAGGATGATTTCACTGATTTGATCGGCTAATCCATTTTGCCTCCAGCGTTCCCGCTCGGCGTCAAATGCCGCTTGCTGTCTCACCTTGAAAGCATCGATGGATAGCTTATTCTGTCGCAGGAAATGATTGGTTTGTTGCAGACTGAAAGTGGTTTCCTCGATGCGCAGCTTGAATCGACCGGTAATGAGATCCTTGCGCAACCGCAATAATTCATCTTCATCCACCGGATAAAAACGAATCTGGTCAAAGAAACGCAATAACCATGGCTTTCCCTCCTTGAAATCAGCCGTCTGGCGATAGCGGTTCCACATGGGTATTGTACGACCGACAAATTGATAGCCGCCAGGCCCTTCCATGCCATACACGCATAAGTAAGCTCCGCCAATACCCACCGCATTTTCCGGTGTCCAGGTACGGGCCGGATTGTATTTGGTGGTCACCAGACGATGACGGGGATCCAGCGGCGTGGCCACTGGCGCGCCCAGATAGACATCGCCCAGCCCCATCACCAGATAGCTCGCTTCAAACAGAATGTGCTGCACCGCCTCAATGCTTTCCAGGCCATTGATGCGGCGAATGAACTCAATATTACTCGGGCACCAGGGCGCATCCTTACGGACTGATTGCATGTACTTATCGATCGCCTGCCGTGTCGACACGTCATCCCACGATAACGGCAAATGCACAATACGTGTAGGCACCATCATCGTTTCAATCGCCGACAATTGTTGTTCCGCCTGAATCAGGCTATCCAGCAACTGGCTCTGCAATAATTCACATGGATTAAAATGGATTTGCAATGACCGGATACCGGGCGTCAAGTCCACGATGCCTTTCAACGCTTCAGCATCAATCGCTTTTTGCAGCCACTGCATCAACGCATGAACACGAAACCGCACATTCAGATCAAGCACCAGCGGCCCATACTCAACCAGCAGATAGTGATCACCCGATTGGCGATAAGTCACGGATACCTGCTGACCGGCTTCTGGAATACAGTGCAATACAGGACTACGGGCTATCGGTGAGCCTGGCTTGAATTGTGTGGATAGGGTTTCTGGTGAATGCAGGTGCCGGATGACCTCATTCTGGGATTTCTCCAATTCAAGCGCCTGTGCCAGGGATATCTCGCGAAACTGCACACGATCGCCCGGCTTCAATTGCCCTACTTTCCACAACTCAGCGTGTGCCACGACGATCGGGCAGACAAAACCACCCAGACTCGGACCATCCTGCCCCAGTATCACCGGCATATCGCCGGTAAAATCGATGGCGCCGATCGCATAGGCATTGTCGTGAATATTGGATGGATGTAACCCAGCCTCCCCGCCATCGCTTCGTGCCCAGCGTGGTTTTGGACCGAGCAGGCGAATACCCGTCCGGCTGGAGTTATGGTGTACCGTCCACCGGATAGCAAATAACTGTTCGATGTCCTCGTTGGTAAAAAAATCCGGCGCACCATGAGGCCCGTACAGCACGCCGATTTCCCAGTTATTTGTATACTGCGGGATGAGTCTCTCCGCAAGCACGATGCAGACCGGATCCTGCCGTGCGGCAATGCGCAGCACATCGCCTGCCCGCAAGGCGCGCCCGGCATGTCCACCGAACTGTCCCAATGTAAAAGTCGACTGACTGCCCAGATAGGCGGCAACCTGAAAACCACCCTGTACGGCCAGATAAGCCCGGCAACCCTGCTGCCTGACTTTTCCAAACTGAAGCAGTGAGCCTGCCTTGATGAAATGCGATTGCCATAGCGTCAATGGTTCACCGTCACACTGCACGTCGATCGGCGCACCGGTTACCGCCATGACACAATCACTGTTGAAGCGCAGCGTCGGACCGATAAAAGTGATTTCAAGCCCGGCTTTGTCTTCACTGTTATTGACCAGACGATTGGCCAAACGAAAAGCCAGCGCATCCATCGGCCCGGAGGGAGGCACACCGATATGCCAATAGCCCAACCGCCCCGGATAATCCTGCACAGTGGTCTGCACGCCCGGAGCCAGCACATCAATACTGTACGCCCGGTAATGAAATCCGTGCAGAAAGCTTGTGGTGTGTTTGCCATCGCGGAATAAGACGCTCTGCAGCGCCTGTTTCAGGTAATCCCGGTTCGTCTCGATGCCGTGCAATGTTGTCGCATCGAGTGCATTGATCAACCGGGTGATCGCTTGCTCCCGCGTTGGCGCCTGCACGATGATTTTGGCCAGCAGCGGATCATAAAACGGGGACACCTCGACCCCGCGCTCCACCCAGGTTTCAATCCGTGCGGTCGACGGGAATACCGCTTCTGTCAGCACACCACTGCACGGCTGGAATGCCCTGGCCGGATTCTCCGCATACACACGCGCCTGAATCGCTGCACCGGATGGCTGAATTACCAATGAATCCAATGATGGAAGATCGCCAGCCGCTTGCCGCACCATCCATTCCACCAGATCGATGCCCGTCACCGCTTCGGTCACGCCGTGTTCGACCTGTAGCCGCGTATTGACTTCAAGAAAATAGAATTCACCGCTGACGGCATCAAGGATGTATTCCACCGTACCCGCTGATTGATAATCCACTGCTTTGCCCAGTCGCACCGCCATATCCATCAACGCCTGGCGTAATCGGGATGACAGATGAGGAGCAGGCGTTTCTTCAATGATCTTCTGGTTGCGCCGCTGCATCGAACAATCGCGCTCACCCAGCGCAACGACCTGTCCCCGCCCGTCCCCGAAAATCTGTACCTCGATGTGGCGCGCATTCTCGACGAATTTCTCCAGAAACAAACCGGCATTCTTGAAGTTGTTCTGCGCCAGATGCTTCACCGCGTCATAGGCATCGACAAGCTCATCCCTGTTCCAGCACAGGCGCATGCCAATACCGCCCCCGCCAGCCGTGCTTTTCAGCATGACTGGATAACCAAGATGGGATGCGGCGCGCAAAGTATCTTCCATGCTATCCAGCAAATCCGTTCCCGGTAGCAGCGGCACCTGGTTCTGTCGTGCCAGCTCGCGCGCGGTATGTTTCAAGCCAAACAGGCGCATGTGTTGCGGCGTGGGTCCGATAAAGTGAATGGCTTCGGTCACACAGCGTTCCGCAAAGTCAGCCTGTTCGCTCAGAAAGCCGTAGCCGGGATGAATGGCCTGCGCGCCGGTCTGCCGGGCAATGGCAAGGATCTTATCAGCGCGCAGGTAACTTTCCGCCGCAATGCCGCTGCCAATACAATGGGCTTCATCAGCTTCCAGCACGTGGCGTGATAATGCATCCGCCTCGGTGTAAACCGCCACGCTCTTCACGCCAAGCTGGCGCAATGTGCGAATAATCCGGCAGGCAATCACACCCCGGTTGGCGATCAGTACTTTCTCAAACATGATTAACCTTCTCTCTTTTGGAAGACCTGTATTGGCAATTACCCATTAACCAAGCTAGTCCCAGATCAGCAAACGAATCGGCGTTGGGTTATACGCATTGCAGGGATTGTTCAGTTGCGGGCAATTTGAAATCAGCACGAGCACATCCATGTCTGCCTGCATCTCGACATATTTGCCGGGCGCTGAAATACCATCGATAAACTGCAACCCACCCACCTCGGTTACCGGCACATTCATAAAGAAATTGATATTGCTGGGCAAATCCCGCTTACTCATGCCAAGCTGCTGGCAAAGCGGATCATGCGCCATTGCATGCAGGAAGTTGTCGCGACAGCTATGCATCGGATACTTTTCCAGCGCATAGCGCACGGTATTGCTCTCCGCTGAACATGCGCCACCCAGCGTGTCATGCCGCCCGCAGGTATCCGCCACAATAGTGAGCATGACCTTGCCAAGATTGGAATACAACCGGCTGCCGGTCGTCAGATACAACCTGTTCTGACGATGGATCGTATCGGTCGCGCTGTAGCGTTCCGTCACTTGATGGGCATTGAAGAACAACGTATCAACCGCCTGATTACCTTCCAGGTCAACGATACGAAATGTTTGGCCTTTATTGATTTTTTTCACCCATGGCTCGCCTGCTGCACAGATTTCGTCCACCACGGCAAGATCCGGGTTCAATCGGCTTTCATGCAGAATCTGCGCGTTCATGCCACCTCCCCATTGCCCGCATAAAAGCAGCACGTATTACGTAAGCCACGTTTGTTCTCGGCAATGTTCGCACAGTCGATGACCATATCCGGTGGTGTTGCCATCAAAGCCAGATTGACCGTACCCGGTTGGTAATTTTTTGCCGGATCAAGGGGATGCGGTGCAGCAGACAGCACCACGAGCGTATCCATCATAAAACTTAAATCCACATGATCATCCGCCTTGCTGTTTCCGGCATGGAATACCAGTTCTCCAGCCGCATCAGCAGTCACCTTGCTGAAAAAATTAATATTGGCCACGATATCACGCACTCCCAGACCCCATTTACCCAGCTCGATCAACATGCCGTCCAGCCCATTGCGAAACATGTCGTTACGCCGTTCCTGGTAGCGCCCCATGCCATATTGCCGGCTGATCGACCGATCATCGCTCAAACCGCAGACCGTATCATTCCAACCGGCCGTATCCGCCGTGATACAACAAAAAATGCGCCCCATATCGGAATAACAGGCATGCCCCCTGGTCAGCCGGAATGTATGCTGCGATTTCAGGGTATCCGCCATATTGTAGCGTTCCAGCTTTTCTTCCTGATTGAAGAACAGGACAGCTGCATTCGCACCGCCACTCACATCGGTCATGCGCAAAGTCAGACCGCGACGCACGATGCCTGACCAGTGACACCCGCCCGGAATAGATTGCTCCCATATCATTTTATTCGATTGATTCATAGTCGCCCCCTTTAAAAATATCTAGCAGGCCGTTGAAAAACGTTTTCGAGGCAGCCGATGCAAGGCAAAAACAGGCGAAAAAGCGCAGTTTATGCAGGATAAATGAGCATTTTGAGCCTGTTTTTAACACTGCAGCGGCAACGCAGATAGTT
>JBBTCY010000076.1:0-9710 GCA_038043005.1 Pseudomonadota bacterium | reverse complement strand
TAGTTAGTAGTTCAACTACCTTAACAAGGTATCCGGCTTTATTGAACCACAACACGATGGCCATGCTCGCTTTTCTCAATAGTTCCGCCTCTGCCTTCAGTTCGTCGCCAGCTTTTTTGTAGTACTTCCAAGCTAAGAACCAGGTGATCAGAACTGGAACCAATGTAGCTACGACCGAATTATTGAACAGTCTCTCCAACTCCTCCCACATCTTTGCGACTCCTAATCAGAATTAGATAGACTGCAAATTAAAATATAAAACTCACTAAGTCAATTGATTGCATGGAAATTATCTGCATCTTACCTGTTTAATTTTCTCTAACACCTGCAAAACCATCCGCCTCGGTGCTCCGATATTCAATCGCATAAACCCGCTGCCCTTTGCGCTAAACAGAATACCCGGACTCATGCCGATGCCGGTTTCATGAATAAAAAACTGTTTGAGTTGTGCATCGGTCATATTGAGTGCGCGGCAGTCCAGCCATAGCAGATAAGTGCCTTCCGCTTTGATGACTTTGATTTCCGGCAGGTATTGCGCCAGAACAGCTTCTGAAATGAGCGAAGCTTTCCGGCAATCAGGGACAGTTATGGCTATTTGATAAATGGCCAGTCAAGATATGTTTTCTTTTTTCTTTGATCAGGAACCCATATCAGTTGCCACTTTGCTGGATAGTTGACTTCAAGTAGGCTGTTTAATCGCAAGCTAATCCATTTGCGCGTGGGTATTTCCAGATACCGGTAACTCCAGATTGCAACCGGAATGACCAGACCTAGCATGCAGGTGACAAATAGCACCGATCCCGTTGCGCTACTTTGCACCGGTAGCCCGGTCAGTCGTTCCCAGTCCTGCTGTGCGATAAACTTGATCAGGTAATGCCACATATAGATAGAAAACGACAATAACCCGATAGTGTGTAGAGGACGTGTATCGAGACAATTGCATAAGTAGCCGCGATCTTCCCAGGTCACCAGCACGATCAGGGCCATCAGACCAATTGATAGAATATCGGTTAAACCAAAATGCAGCGTCAGGAAAAGCGCAATACAGGCGGCGATCTGAATATAGGTCAAGTTTCTTTCTGGTAAAGTGGAAACCACTCCACGCTTCAGGAACAGCATGATGCCGATGGTGAAAGCCGAAGCAGCGCGTAAGGCAGACAACCGGAAGTTCTCATCTACATCGCTCACAGTCGCGATACACAAACAATAGAAAAGCGCTGAAATACATGCTAATGCGACTAAAGCCAGTTTGCGGTTACTGCCATCTATGGTAAGAAGAGCAGCAAAGATCAGATAACAGAAAAATTCTGCACTCAGTGACCATGACGGGAAATTCCATGTTACCCAGTCAAACATGCCCCACGCGTGGATAAGAAACAGATTGGCCACGAGTGATTCGGCATTGCGTAAGGAATCATGGAACACGCAGCAGGGTTCTTCTCCCAGACTCCAGTTTATCAGCGCAACCAGTATAAAAAATAACAGCGTTGCTACGAGCGATACGAAATGTAATGGATAAATCCGGGCAATCCGGGCAATCAGATAGTGCAGTGTTTCACGCGGGCTATGGCGCCTGGGGTTTTCGATGTCATACACATAGGCCATGATGAATCCGCTGAGAATAAAGAAAAAATCTACCCAGAGATAACCCTTGGCAAGGAAAAATGTGACGTCATCGGGATCTATCGATGCATGGAAGAAGGATCTGAAATGAACGAGGACAACCATCAAAGCCGCCCAACCGCGCAGGGAAGTATGCGAGCGGATTTCTTTCTTGTTTGCTATGTGAATCATAGAATAAGCTTTCCAGTGATGCCGCCCATCGTTTATGACAAGAGGCTTTTGTTCTACTTTTTAAAACCTTTAACTTTGTTTGTTTGATTTAATCTGGCAGTTACCGGACGCATTGAACATCTACTGGATTGGCAGGTTTGTTGAAAAACTGTCTACGCAGCCGCTGTGGTGCTAAAGAAGGTTTAAAATGCTCATTATTGAGCACATAAGCTGCATTTTCTCGCGCGTTTTTTGCCTTGCAGTGGCTGCCTCGGAAACATTTTTCAACAGCCTGTTAGACGCTAATTTGAGGAATTGCTGAATTATTGAGGGTATTTTGTTTGGGATCTAGGTTTACATTTTATTTCTGTTCTCTCTGCTTTAGTTTATTGCATGGCACGGGTTATAGACTACTCCGGTCAGGCGTACCATGTCATTATAATTAAATTTTGTATCCTATTGTTAAAACAAATTAATTGCGATATAAAAATCCGATAGACAGAAGTGATGTCATCTGCTGAGAAATGATTGGATCAGGCATCATTTGTACCGTGCCTGTTTGATTTTCTCTAACACCTGCAAAACCATCCGCCTCGGTGCTCCGATATTCAATCGCATAAACCCGCTGCCCTTTGCGCTAAACAGAATACCCGGACTCATGCCGATGCCGGTTTCATGAATAAAAAACTGTTTGAGTTGTGCATCGGTCATATTGAGTGCGCGGCAGTCCAGCCATAGCAGATAAGTGCCTTCCGCTTTGATGACTTTGATTTCAGGCAGGCGTTGCGCCAGAAAGTTTTCCACGCAATCCCGCGTATCACGCAGATAAATCAGTAGTTCTTTTAGCCAGGCTTCGCCATCGCGGTAGGCGGCTTCAAAGGCAGCGATGCTGAAAGGATTGGATGCGCTGACATGCAGGCTGTTAAATGCCTGGGTGATGGCGGTTCGGCTGGGTTTGTCGGGAATAATCAGTGCCGATAGATTTAAACCGGGAATGTTAAAGGTCTTGCTGGGGGCTACGGCAGTGATAATATTGGCATTATGCCCCGAAATAGAAGCAAGGGCATGGTGTTGATGGCCGGGGTAAATCAGGTCGGCATGAATTTCATCCGAGAAAATAATCAAATCATGTTTTTCAGCAATCGCCAGCAGACGTTCCAGTTCGGCGGGTTGCCAGACTCTGCCAACCGGATTATGCGGCGAGCAAAGCAATAGCAGATGAGCATCCTGGGCGCATTGCTCCAGATGATCAAAGTCGATGGTGTAGCGGCCATCTTCCAGGCGCAGTGGGTTCTGGATCAGTTTTCTGCCAGTCTGGGTGACAGCTGAGAAAAAAGGAAAATACACGGGTGGCTGGATAATGACGGATTCACCGGGTTGTGTGAGCGCCATCACAGTGGCATTCAAAGAGGAAACCACGCCGGGGCACAGGACGATCCAGTCGCGCTGGACGGCCCAGCTATGGCGGCGATGCATCCAGTCGATCAGGGCGTCATACAGACTATCCGGGAAAAGCGTGTAGCCATAAATGGGGTGAGTGGCACGTTCGATCAGTGCGCGGGTGACGGCAGGTGGCGCGGCAAAATCCATGTCAGCCACCCAGACGGGAATGACATCATCCTTGCCGAACATGCCTTGCCGCCCATCATATTTGACGCTGCTGGTTCCTTCGCGGTTGATCTCGTGGTCAAAATCAAAACCACGGCTCAAGAAATCTTCTCCCAGATGGTGACTTCCGACAGCGTATGCTGGAATTTCCGTTTGGTTTCACGAATAACGAACGGCACGGCCTGCGGGCCTTGAATCAGACGGAAATGCTTGCCCAGAATTTCTTTCAGGCCGTCCAGGGTGGTGAAGTTCTCGCCATCGCGTTTAAATCCGCCAATCCAGGCTTCTTTCTTGGTGTGCTCAGTCAGCCAGGTGTAGGGGGACGTGATCATCAGCAAGCCACGAGGATTGAGACGTGTATGAATACTGTTGAGCAATTTGGCCGGATCATACAGTCGGTCAATCAGGTTAGCGGCAAGAATCAGGTCGTAACCGGTGAAAATGGGTTTCAGGTTGCAGGCATCACCCTGGTAAAAATCAACCTTATGACTGACATGCGCCAGACCCAGACTGGCCAGGGTGCGCTCCTTATAGGAAACCAGATCTCCTTCATCCACCAATGTATAACGCAAAATGCCCTGTTGAGCCATCTGGACGCCCTGGCCGATGAAGCGTGCTGAAAAATCAATGCCGGTCACGTGATCGAAATGCCGCGCCAGTTCGAAGGTGGAGCGACCCGAGGCGCAGCCCAAGTCCAGGGCAGAGCGCTTCAATCGTTTGCCCATCGCAGCGATGGCTATGTCAGCCAGTGCTCTGGGAAAATTGGGTACATCAAAATAAATATCGCCATAATGGAATTCCGCATATTCCGATAGCAGTTTATCGGTTTCATAGTTGGAAGTGGGCTGAGTAGCCGGTGCATCGGATACCACATAGCGAAAGCCCGCGTGCTGGAAAAAATGCCGGCGGAACGCATAGCGCGCGCTGCGTAGCGTTTCATTGCCGCAGGCCACCCAGGAACCGCCCTTGATGAGATTATGCTGGTTATCAAACGTGGGCGTGGTAAAGTCGTCATACAGCGGATGCACATCGAAGCCTGTAAAGGGATAAGTCGGCGTCTCGGTCCATTGCCAGACATTGCCGACGATATCGAAGAATTCACCTTGCGGAAACTCATTGACCGGACAACTGGATGCGTAGTAATCCAGATGCAGATTACCGACAGCCGGTGCGTTCAGCGGAATTTCAGATAAGTGGGCGACATCGTAGAGCCGATACCATTCGTCTTCCGTCGGCAACCGGACTGGTTGTCCGCTGGTGGCGGCTTTCCAGTTGCAAAATGCTTTCGCTTCATGGTAATTGACTTCGACCGGCCAATCCCAAGGCATGGGAATTTCTTCGGTCATGATGCGCAAACGCCATGCGGTACCTTTTTTCACCCAGAATGTCGGATGTTCAGCATGCGTGAATTGCTGCCATGATTGTCCTTCCTCCAGCCAGTAAGACTCTGCCTGATAACCATTGGCTTCGACAAACGGCAGGAATTCCTGGTTGCTGACCAGATATTTGCTGGCCTGAAAAGCAGGAATGCCCGCCGTGTGCAGGCCGTATTCATTATCCCATCCATAATGCGTTTGTCGGGTCTTGCTTTTATTGAGCTCGACCGTACCGGCTGGCACATCAACCAGCACATTCTGGGGAGCGATACTGGATTTGCGGCAAGGTTGCCAGTCGGTGTGCAGCCGCACGAATTCAAGCGCATGCTGGCGAATCAGTACCGTGGAAGTTTCCAGATGGATGCGCTCATGCTCAATCCCCATCAGGATCGGCCACCAGGGGTTTTCCCAGGTGATCGGCAAAGACAGGGGCATATCTGTGATGAGCCGATCAACCACGCTGCGCATGGTTTTGCGATAAGTGCGTACTTCTTCCACTGTAGGCCAGTCATAATGCGTGCTGTCCAGGTCATCCCAGCTCATTTCATCCACGCCGACGGCAAAGATGGATTCCATCCGGGGGTTGATGCGCTCGGTGATTAATCCTGCCAGAATCAGCTTGTTGACAAAAAAGGTTGCTGTATGGCCAAAATAAAAAATTAGCGGGTGACGCAGCGTGATCGGTTTTTTGTAGTAGGCTGTGTCATTGCGCAACGTCTCAAAAAGTCGCTCATAGCAATCCAGAGTGGTATGAAAATAAGCGCGGATTTCTTCACGCTTTGAACTGACGTCGCTACCGTCCAGTAAGGGTGTTCTCTGAAAAAATGGTTTAGGCATATCTTATGACTTGTCGAATTATTCGGTCTTTTTGACCGGTATTATAACGCCTCAGGCTTTGCAGATCACACCCAATCTGGAAATGGGTGGCTTATGTACGGATTAGCAACGTTTGGGGTCGATGATAGTGTGACTGGCAGTCGAATATGAAAAATTTGAGTCAGTTATTTTTTATGAACTATTTAATTGAATGATGGGCAATATAAAGCAGGATGGGTATGACATCGATACTACTTTGGTACTAGTATGCAAACGGCCCATACCGGGTGTCGGTAAGCAGAGACTGGCGGCAGGTCTGGGCAGTGAAATGGCGCAACAGATCGCCAATGCACTGCTGGCCTGTGCGCTGGAAGATGCCTGTAATTGGCCGGGTGCTGTCGTCATTGCACCTGCGAATCAGGAGGATGTCGAGTGGGCGCAGGCAGTCGCGGCACCTATTCCATCCCCCGTAACGATTTTACCGCAACAGCCCGGTAATCTGGGACAACGGCTGAATGCACTGGATCAAACGTTGCGTCAGCAGGGTGAAACGCATCTGGTGTTTATCGGCAGTGATGCGCCTGGATTGGAAGCCATCGACTACAAAGCGGCGCGGAATGCGTTGCAGAAAATGGACACGATGCTGATTCCTGCCATGGATGGCGGCGTTGTGCTGATGGCCAGCCGCTGTGCGTGGCCGGAGTTATCCGGCCTGCCGTGGAGCAGCGATCAACTGGGTACGGCATTGGCGGATGCCTGTCGTGCGGCTGGGCAATCGGTGCTCGCCGTGGGACAAGGGTATGATGTTGATGAAGTGAGTGATTTCCTGAGACTGGCTACTTTGCTGGAATGGGATGAGCGCCCGGCACGTCGTGCCTTGTATGATCTGGCCTGCCGCGTGATGGCAATGATGGATATTCCGCATGCTTAAATTCAGTGTCATCATTCCCTGTTATCGCGATGAGGAGAAACTGGCGTGTCTGCTGGCCCAATTACGGGGATTGCCTCACAAGCCATGGGAAATTATTGTAGTGGATGGCGCCGACAGCGCGCGATGTGCGGAGATTTGCCGTGACTTTCCGGTGCAGCGACGGGTCAGTGAGCCTTGTCGGGGGCAACAGTTGCGCATGGGGGCGGACTTGGCGCAAGGCGATGTGTATTGGTTTTTACACGCGGATGCGCAATTGACAGCGGATCCATTGCCCGCCATGCAGCAGGCGTTTGAACACGGTGCGGTGGGCGGCTATTTCCGGTTCCGGTTCGCAGCCCCGCGCGCCTGGCCAGCCTTTATTCTGGAGTCCGCCATCGCAATACGCTGTTGTTTTGGTATTCCGTACGGCGATCAGGGTTTGTTTGTGGCGCGCCCGATTTATCAACAAGCGGGAGGCCATGCGCCTTGGTCATTGTTTGAAGAAGTACCCTTGGTGCAAGGTATCCGCCGATTGGGGAAGTTCTTAGCTTTGTCCGAGCCCATTTTTGTTGATCCGCATCGCTGGCAACGTGATGGCTGGTGGCGACGCACCTGGCGTAATCGTCTATTGGCTCTGAACTTTGCGCTGGGTATTTCACCCGAAATACTGGCAGTGCGTTATCGTTCCAAATCCGGTTCCTGAATGACATAATGACATGCATTACCTCGATAATAAGGAAATATCATGCAGGAAATTGTTCAGAAATATTATGGTGAAACGCTGACCAGCTCTCAGGATTTGCAGACAAATGCCTGTTGTACGGATGCAGGGTTGCCACATTTTGTCAAACCACTGCTGGCGCGGGTGCATGCGGAAGTATTGACGCGGTATTATGGCTGCGGCCTAGTTCTGCCGGAAGCGATGGAAGGTTTGACAATCCTGGATCTGGGTTGCGGAGCGGGGCGGGATGTGTATGTGCTGGCGCAACTGGTGGGTGAAAAAGGTCGGGTCATCGGGGTGGATATGACCGAGGAACAACTGGCGGTTGCACGTCAGCATGAAAAATATCACCAGACAGCATTCGGCTATAAGCGCAGCAATGTACGGTTCCTGCACGGATATATAGAACGGCTGCATGAGCTTGATCTGGCCGATGCCAGCGTGGACATCATCGTGTCCAATTGCGTGATCAATCTGGCGCCGGATAAGGCGGCGGTGTTGCGAGAAGCTTTTCGTGTGCTGAAACCCGGTGGAGAATTGTATTTCTCTGATGTGTACAGTGATCGTCGTATTCCGGCTGCATTGACGCATGATCCGGTCTTGTACGGAGAATGTTTGAGCGGGGCGCTCTACTGGAACGACTTTCTGCAATTGTCACGCAGCCAGGGTTTTACCGATCCACGTCTGGTTGAAGACCGGCCGATTGACATCGGTAACGCGGAACTGGCGGAAAAGACTGGAAACATTCACTTTTACTCGGCCACCTATCGATTGTTCAAGCTGTCTGATCTGGAACTGGCGTGCGAGGATCACGGGCAATCGGTGGTGTATCGGGGCACCATACCACATCATCACCATGCGTTCAGGTTGGATAAACATCATTTCATTGAAACCGGTCGACAGTTTCCGGTGTGTGGCAATACCTGGCGCATGCTGCATGACACGCGTTTTATCAAGCATTTTGAGTTCTACGGGAATTTTGATCAACATTTTGGTATTTTTCCTGGGTGTGGCATGGGTATTCCATTTGACGATGCCAGCGCCGGTGAGCAGACAGGCGGGTGTTGCTGACAGTGAATGCTCAGGACAAATCTGTGACGGATGAACAAAGAGTGCGCTCGGCATCATGGCATGTGACTCCGGCTGGGGAACCACGTGGATTTATTCATTCGCATGCCTTGGAAGAGCTCTGGTTTCATACGGGCACAGCTTGTAATCTGGCGTGTCCTTTTTGTCTGGAAGGCTCAAAGCCGGGTGATGACCGCTTGCAACTGATGCGCTTTGATGACGCGTTGACGCTGGGCGTCAAACAATTTTCTTTTACCGGGGGCGAGCCTTTTATTAACAAGGATATGGTGCGAATCCTGGACTATGCGCTTATCCATCGCCCTTGCCTGGTGCTGACCAATGCGACGGAGCCGCTGATTAAACGCCTGCATCAACTGGAAAGTTTGCGTGAACGGCCCCATTCGCTGCATTGTCGCGTCAGCCTGGATCACTTTACCGCATCCCGGCATGATAGCGGCCGGGGTGAAGGCATGTTTGCCATGGCGCTGAAAGGGATGCGTGCGCTGTATGACAGGGGGTTTTCATTATCCGTAGCCAGCCAGACCATACCCGATTTACCGGCTGATCAAGTGGCCGGGCAGTTTGCAGATGTTTTTCGTGTGGCTGGTTTGCCGGAAGACTTGCCGCGTATAGAGTTTCCGGAATTTTATCCTCCCGGAACAGCCGTTACAGCGCCGCATATCACCCAGACCTGCATGGTGAGTTACCAGACTGAATCCACGCGCCGCGAGTTTATGTGTGCATTTAGTCGGATGGTTGTGAAAAGCGCGGGGCAATGTAAGGTTTATGCCTGCACGCTGGTGGATGACGATGTCGACTATGAATTGGGCAGAACGTTGATAGAAAGCCTGTTGGTGCCAGTGAGTATGAAACATCATCGGTGCTATAGCTGTTTTCGCTTTGGCGCATCCTGCAGTGAAATGAAACGATAGGAGAATCGTGTGAAACGACGCGGATGGGTGCTGATTGCACTGAGTGTGTTGATCGGATTGTTTTTTGCCTTGGATCTGGAGCGATTTTTCAGTCTGGATGTACTCAGGGAGAAACACGCCACACTGCACCAGGCCTATCAGGCAGAGCCTCTGTTCATTATCGGTATTTATGCGGCAACGTATATCGTCATGGCGGCCTTGTCCCTGCCGGGCGCGGTTGTGATGACATTGGCCGGTGGTGCACTGTTCGGGTTGTGGATTGGCGTGCCGGTGGTTCTGCTGTCCGCCACGATCGGTGCCATGCTGGCTTTCTGGGTGGCGCGCTATGCATTGCAGGATATCGTACAGCGCCGATTTGGTGACCGGATGGAAGCCATCAATCGCGGCCTTGAGCGGGATGGTGTTTTCTATTTGTTTTCCTTGCGTCTGGTACCGGTATTCCCTTTTTTCATCATTAACTTATTGATGGGATTGACCACAATTCAGAGCGCTACTTTTTTCTGGGT
>JBBTCY010000075.1:0-1735 GCA_038043005.1 Pseudomonadota bacterium | reverse complement strand
GAAAAGCTGTCCAATATTGTACTCTGATGTGAATCCACTGACAGCCTTGTTAACAGACCGTTGAAAACGTATTCGAGGCAGCCGATGCAAGGCGGATGGAGCGCAGGAAATTAGACATATCATGGAGATAGGCGAATTTTCGAGCACCACCCAACGCAGCAGATCGCTTGTGTAGCCAATTATTCAGTGTTTCCCTAAACTAAATCGGTTTACCTTTCTCAAGCGGGTAACCGGCCTCACGCCATGCCTTAATCCCGCCACCCATCGATATCACACTGGCATAACCCATCTGCTGGAGCGTATCAGCTGCCAGAACAGAACGATAACCACCCCCGCAATACAACACAATAGGCGCCTGTTTATCAGGCACCATCGTTTCGATATCACGCTCGATGATACCTTTACCCAGATGGCGAGCACCTGTCGCATGGTCTATTGCGAATTCATGATCTTCCCGCACATCCACAAAGTAAAATTGTTCTCCCCGCGCCAACCGGGCCTGTACTTCTGCGACCGTGCATTCCTGCACCCGCTGCCCTGCCTGCTCCACCAGCTTTAAGAATCCCGGATTATGCTGCATTGCCCCTCCTGTTATTCAAATCATGCCACCGACAAGCCAAGTATAATCGAAAAACAGCACAATCTTCCTGGATCAAATGCTGATAGAAGCGGCCGTATCGCTTTTGACTTCATTCACAATCTTTGCTACTTTCCCGCACAGAAAAGGAGCCCCTTTTCCTGTATCCGGGGAGAACAAGAGGTATTAGATGCACGAAGAAACAGTGATGCACGGCCTGAAAGCCAAGGGATTAAAAAAGGGATCCGTCTCCAGATGGGCGGCTATCACAATTGGTCTGGCAGCCACCGCACCGGCGTATTCGCTCACCGGCGCATTGGGCTATGGCGCTGCCGAGGCCGGTTATCAATTGCCCATCGTGTTCATTTTATCCGTTATCCCGATGTACTTCGTCGCACTATCCTACAAACACCTGACCACGTCTGCGCCGGATGCCGGCACGGTTTTCACCTGGGGTTCCAAAGCCATTGGCCCGCGATTTGGCTGGTTTGGCGGATGGGCATTGTTACTGGCAAGCGTGCTGGCGGGAGTGGCCGCAACCCAGATCATGGTCAACGCGATGGCCATTCTTTTCAATCTGGACGATACCCCCTTTTGGTTCCACTTTGGAATCGCCTTTCTGTTCATCCTTTCCACCACGTATATCACGGCACTCGGTGCGGAAGAATCTTCACGCACGACCATGATCCTGACAATCACCCAATACGGCGGACTCATTGCACTGGCGGCAATTCTGTTCATGCGGATCATGCAAGGCGACGCGGCGAGTACCGCCGAACCCTTTTCGCTGGAATGGTTTAATCCGTTTGCGATCTCTTCGTTCAGCGCCTTCCTGAATGGATTTCTCATCGCATTGTTCATATTCTGGGGATTTGACGCATCGCTGGCTATGTCCGAGGAGAGAACTGGCAGCGCAGAGCAGGCCGGCCGGAGCGGCATTATCTCAATGACAATCACAGTGATTACTTACGTCATCTTTTCCATCATGGCATTGGCATACGCCGGTATTGATGCACAGGACAGGTCGAGCCTTACATTCGAGGATAACATCGATTCCATCGTCACCCTGCTGGCAACGGACGCGATCGGCACCCAAGGCGCGCTGATTGCCGCACTGATCATCGGAATCTCGGCTTTCTCATCCACAATGTCCACCAT
>JBBTCY010000074.1:0-9392 GCA_038043005.1 Pseudomonadota bacterium | reverse complement strand
AGGGGCTGTAGTAGATTAGCTTAGATGATAAGCTAATTGAATGAAGATAAGTCATTGTAGATTATTAAAGAAAACACAATCAAGGTTGCTGGAGTATTTGTGTTGGAAGTTACAGCGCGCTCAGCAGCCGATATATTGGGAATCCAACCTCCTAATAGTGCAGCACTGTTTTACCGCAAAATACGGGAAGTGATTGTTTATCATCTAGAGCAAGAATCTCACGAAATCTTTCATGGTGTAGTGGAATTAGATGAAAGTTACTTTGGCGGTATCCGTAAGGGCAAGCGTGATCGCGGCGCTGCGGGTAAGCTGCTGTGTTTGGCATATTGAAGCGCGGTGGCAAGGTTTATACGAGGGTTGTTGGAGATACCAAGACAGAAACGATGATGCCGCTAATTACTAAAAAGATAGCGCCTGACAGCATAGTTTATACAGACTGTTATCGTAGTTACAATGCACTCGACGTGAATCATTTTTACCATGAGCGGATCAACCATTCCACACTATTTGCACAAGGTAAGAATCACATCAACGGCATTGAAAACTTTTGGAATCAGGCCAAACGTGTTTTAAGAAAATACAATGGTATTCCTAAAGGATCATTTCCATTGTTTCTCAAGGAATGTGAATTCAGATTCAATTATGGATCACCTAAACAACAGCTAAAAATTTTGAAATCTTGGACTCAAATTTAACCTGATCTACTACAGCCCCTAAAGTAACTTCTTGAGCTTGAAACGCGGTAGATCGAATTACCTGAATCATATGGATCGGTGTATTGAATGGGGCAGATAAAATCATCTTCCCACGATGAGGCATTACTGAAATGAAAAATGATAAAAAGGAAGGTGACTTTGATTTTGACCAGTGGGCCACTATTGCCCGGCAAGATCCTGAACAGTTTGAGAGGATGCGTCAGCAGCTAATAAATGAGGTAATAGCACAGTCGCCAGAACACCTCAAACAGCGCATGGAGGGATTGCAGTGGCAAATTGATCAGATACGGAAGCAATCAAGTAATCCAATGACTTCCTGCCTGCGTATCTCGCAGGAGATGTGCGGCAGTGTGCTGGGAGAACGGGGATTGTTAAAAGCATTGCAGGAACCCGGCACGATACCGCAATTTCTCAATAAGGATGCGGCCAATAACATTATTCCCCTGAGAAAACCCAGAGTTCCTGATAAGGAATAGATTATCCCGGATAGCCATTTCCGTTTAACAGCCTGTTAAATCCTTCGAATACCTTGATAGTAAAAATTGCATGGTTCGGTCTTTTAGAAAAAATGCTCAAAGCAAACCCGATATTGTAATCGGCGAGCAAAATGGCGTGCGGTCGCTGCATTTGGGCGGCAGCATGATTCAAAGTGCAATGAGGGTAAGCGCACCCAATGATCTGGAGCTGCTTTATACGCGCTGCATGATGGGTTTTCTGCTATTTCATCCGACCCCATCGCATATCCTGATGATTGGGCTGGGCGGCGGGTCTTTGGCAAAATTCACCTATCATGAGATGCCAGAGACTTGTACTACCGTCATTGAGATTAATCAGCAAGTGATCAGCACAGCCATCAATTACTTTGCACTGCCGGAAGAAGATGAACGTTTTAAAATCACTCTCGCCGATGGTGCGCAGTATATTCTGGATCACCCGGACAGTGCGGATATCGTGATGATTGATGGTTTTGATGACGGCTGCCAGGTCGCATCGCTTTGCAGTCAGGAATTTTATAATCAGACCTGTCAGTCGTTGCGCAGGAATGGCATTCTGGTGGTTAATCTGCTGAGTCGGGATAAGCAGCTCAACACCTATCTGCAACGCATAGAAGCAGCCTTTAATGGCCATGTTGCGGCTATGTTGTCGGAGATACAGGGCAATCTGATTGTTTTTGCATTTCAGCATAGCCCTGGAAGGATCGCCTGGAAAACACTTAAAGCACGCGCCAAAGCACTGGAACAGGAATACGCCCTGCCATTCTCGGATTTTGTATTCAAGTTGCGCAAACATAGTGCATGCCATGGTAATTTTCTGGAAATTTAATGCAACATGCTATCAGATAGGGATATTTCCCCAACTTGAACTTTATAGAAAAGTCCGATTATGCTAA
This sequence comes from Pseudomonadota bacterium, assembly GCA_038043005.1. Classification (GTDB taxonomy): domain Bacteria; phylum Pseudomonadota; class Gammaproteobacteria; order Burkholderiales; family Nitrosomonadaceae; genus Nitrosomonas. Next base: position 7,286 of record JBBTCY010000074.1, on the reverse strand, counting down.
AGTCTGCGCTCTTATTGTATTAGAGAACAAAAAAATCATGGATTATAGCTACGAATCTGAGCATACAAAGTTTATGCGTGAATTACTTGAAAAGAACCCGGAATTGGAAAAGAAACGATTGGCGGCGCGGGATATCTGGTGGGATAAGAAACTGGATAAGGACGAACAAGAGCATTTTAATGAATCTGCTGACCCAATGAAGCCTTATGTTTATTTTGGCGGATAATGCGCACTTATATCCATAAATCAATGGCATTTTCAGTAGTTAAATGTAAGTTCTAGTATTTCTGGCTCTAGAGAATCACGGTACCCTCGCGCATTCTCCCTATCCTGAAAATCCTGCGCAAAAAATGCTGAGAGGTATCGGTTGATATGTCAAAGAGAGCCTTGTTTCCATCGATCTGGATAAACGAGTTCAGCAGCAAGAGTGAGTTTGATGCAAATGGGAAAAAGCTTAAGGATTTTTTTGAAGTTGCCGATGCGATCGATGATAAATTACTGACATCCCGTCACAGTTTTCATCTCAAAGCGTATTGCGTTGTATGTCAGGCAGTCACCTCAATGCATATCGATTGGCATTTCTGTGGCACAAGCCCGGGCGGTGACGTAAATCCAGCCTGGACAGAAACAGCGGTTTGCGAAGGCTGTGTGCTCAACAGCAGAATGCGCGCTTTAATCGATCTCCTGACCAGGCTGAAAGACGAGTCTGAAATTCGGCGCGTCTTTGTAGCGGAGCAGACGACGCAGTCATTCAAGGTGATTAAATCACTTTTCAAGAATGTCACCGGAAGCGAATATCTCGGACCAAAATTCTCTTCCGGCCATATTCATCCATTCGTGAAAAGCCACTCGCTTATCCGTCACGAAGACCTGACCAGTCTGTCATTCCCGCAGGAAACATTTGATCTGATCATCACGCAGGATGTTTTTGAGCACATTCCACAATTTAGCCGGGCGTTTGCTGAATGTGCCCGGGTGCTGGTTCCTGGCGGCAGACTGGTCTTTACTATCCCTTTCTTTCCGGAGCGGTATGAAACCACGATCAGGGCATCAGTTGCTGCCGATGGGAGTATCGCGCATCACCACCCGCCGGAATTTCATGGAAACCCCCTGTCGTCGCAGGGTTCGCTATGCTTTCAAAACTTTGGCTGGGATATTCTTGATCATTTGAAACGATCCGGATTCCGGCATGTTTTTGCAGCAATGTATTGGGGTCCATGGCAAGGTCATCTGGGATTCCCGTTTTTCGTATTCAGTGCCGCAAAACCAACGATTTGATCCAATTCTCGGCAGGAGTTCAGTGATGAAAATAGGGATACTCATTTTAACCGTACTTTTCCTGACAGCCTGTGCGAATCTTGTTGATCTGACAGAGAAGCCATTGATCTATGAAGAAAAGTTCACGGGTAATCATTCCACGCTTGCCAGTTGTGTTGTCAGCAGGCTTCATGCCGATACCCGATCGTTTATGCGCATCTTGCAGTTCAAGTATCGACAATATCCAGCCATCGAGGCATCCGAGATTTATGCGCAGGATACCCGTTACATGCACAATATTTACGCCCGCAACTCTCCCACGAATCCTGATGCAGTGCTTGATTATATCGACCCGAACCCGGAGATTCTGCCTCATGCGCAGGGCACGGTTTATACCGGCCCGCTCTATGCATTTGTATTAATGATCAGGAAAATAGATAACACGACTGTCAGCGCAACATTGAAGGGAGATCAATACACGGGGGGCATAGCGTGGCAGATGATGAAAACGTGCATGGGCTCGATGGTTAATCCCTGATTATTTGCCAATGCAGAAACGGGAAAAAATTTCTCCTAATAAATCATCAGCCGTAAATTGACCGGTGATGGATGATAAGGCGTTTTGTGACAATTTGAGTTCTTCGGCAAGCAGTTCCAGTTGATATTCATTTTCAGTGAATTCCTGGGCATTCTGCAGATGTTTTTTTGCTGTCGTGAGTGCTTCAAGGTGACGTTGTCTGGCCATAAACAGTCCTTCACCGGCATGATTGAATTGCCAGCCAGCCATTTCCAGCAATTTTTTACGGAGCAGTGGAATGCCGGCACCTGTTTTTGCGGAAAGGCGAATGGCGGTGGTATGTTCGTTCTCCATGATGCTGGGTGTTTCGTGCAGTAAATCTATTTTGTTGTATAGCGTGAGTTGTGGTTTGTCGGCTGGGAAATCCTTGAATATTTCCTCGGTTGCAGGCGGGTGTCGCTGACTGCTGTCGACCAGCCAGATAATTACATCGGCATTGCTGATGGCCGTATGCGTGCGTTCGATTCCTTTTTGTTCGACGATGTCAGTCGTTTCTCTGAGGCCCGCCGTATCGATGATATGAACGGGTATGCCTTCGATGGTGATAGTTTTCTGGATAGTGTCGCGGGTAGTGCCCGGGATTTCAGTAACGATCGCCACGTCATTCTCGGCAAGTTGGTTCAACAGGCTCGATTTTCCGACATTCGGCGGACCGGCCAGAACAACCTTGATACCTTCCTGCAACAGGTTGCCTTGGCGGGAGGCGGTCAGTACATGCTCAAGGTGTGTATGGATATGATCCAGTTGGTCCTTTATTTGCAGTATCTGCAGGCTGTCGATTTCCTCCTCGGGAAAGTCCAGCGTGGCTTCAATGAGCATGCGCAGTGTGATCAGCGAGCTGACCAATTCTTCAATCCGGGCTGAGAAATGGCCCTGCAGTGAATGTATGGCACAACGGGCTGCTTCACTGGTACTGGCGGCAATGATATCGGCAACACTTTCCGCCTGGATCAAATCAATTTTGTTATTGAGATAAGCGCGCAGGGTAAACTCACCCGGCTGCGCCATGCGCGCTCCCGCGAGAAGGCATTGCTGGAGCAGTAAATTCATGATTGCCGGGCCGCCATGCCCCTGCAATTCAAGAACATCTTCGCCTGTGTAGGAGTTGGGTGCGGGGAAATAAAGGGCGATACCCTGATCAATAACCTGTCCGTGACTGTCGAGGAAATTACTTAAACAAGCGTAACGGGGTTTAGGGAGTTTGCCGAGAATCGTTTCTGCCAGATGCTTCATATGGTTGCCGGAAACACGCACTACACCGATCCCGCCTCTGCCGAGAGGGGTTGCAATGGCTGCAATCATATCGGGGCTTACCATAAATAATCTCCATGGTTGCCGCATTTAACTGGCCGGTTATCCCTGAGTAAGGAATAACCGGGGATATTGTTTTATTTTTTAGCTGGCTTTCTGCTGGTTACTTTGGCTTTGCTTTTCGTTGTGCCGGGCGTTTTAGCCTTACCATTGCCAGCAACTGCTGCCGGAGTAGCAGGCTTTTCTTTTTTCTCTGCACTGGTATCGGCAGCAATGATTTCTTCTGTTTCGTTGACAGGCTCAATAGAAGGTTCAGGCAATTTCAGCATTTCAGGAGTCGATTCAGGTTTGTTTTTCTTCTTTTTGCCCTTGTTTTTATCCTTGTTTGCCTCACTCTCAGCCTTGCTTTCATACATGCGCGTTATCTGCCATTGTTGTGCGATGGACAGAATATTGTTACACAATGAATAAAGAACCAGTCCTGACGGGAAGAAGAAAAAGAAAACGCTGAATGCGATCGGCATGATCTGCATTAATTTCGCCTGCATCGGGTCTGCCGGGGTCGGGCTGAGCTTGGACTGAATCCACATGGAAATGCCCATGATGACAGGGAGCACATAATAGGGATCCGGCACAGACATATCCGTTATCCATAACGCTAACGGTGCATAACGTAACTCGACAGCAGCCAGCAGTGTCCAGAATAAGGCAATGAATACCGGAATCTGAACCAGAATAGGCAAGCAGCCACCCATCGGGTTGATCTTTTCCTCTTTGTAAAATTCCATCATCGCCTGGTGCATACGCTGGCGATCACTGGCATATTGTTCACGGATACGCTGCAATTTAGGTGTAACCACCCGCAGCTTTGCCATGGAGCGGTAGCCCGCAGCAGACAATGGAAAGAATATCAGCTTGACGGTTAATGTCAGGAGAATAATGGCGACACCCCAGTTATCCACTAGTGAGTGGTAATAGGAAAGCAGCCAGAATAAAGGTACAGCCAGGACTGTCAGCCATCCATAGTCAACAGTAAGCTCAAGTCCGGGTGACAGCTCAGCCAGTTTATTCTGTTCCTGAGGACCCGCATAAAACTTCATATTGAAACTTTTGGTCTGGCCCGCTTCAATCATGCCAACAGGTGCGATGACCCCTGCGGTATATTGATTGGGGGCCAGGCGTTTTGCATAATATTCGCGGGGCGTATCCTGCTCAGGAAGCCATGCGGTCAGAAAATAGTGCTCAAGCATGGCTATCCAGCCATCATTTGAGTTCGTCGGATACTCTGCTTTATTCTTGTCGAGATCAGAAAAATCCACCTTCATGAATTTTTCTGCTTCGGTATACATTGCCGGCCCCGTATAGGAGTGAACTAAATCACTGGCACCGGTCGGCTTGTTGGAATCCCGCAGCATCTGGAAGTATGAGAAAGGCGAAATGGGCGACTCGCCATGATTTACAACCTCAAATGTGATATCGATAACATAGCTGCCACGATGGAAGGTAAAAATCTTTGCAACCTGTATTCCATCCACTTCAGGCGCCAGAAGGCGTATAACGACTTTATCCTGATCCGGTGCTAATGTGTAACTATAACTATCTGAATCAAGAGTGTATTTTGTTTTGTGGCTGGGTAATTTTTCACCGATTAGACCGGATTGCGCCACGTGAAAGCGCGCAGCCTTATCTAATAACAGTTCATAAGGCTTGTTTTTATCTTCTCTGGAGGGGTGCTGTATTATGCCGAGCTGTCGTATATCACCCCCGGCAGTATCGATCTCAGCAACGACCATATCAGTTGTTACCTGAATTTTCTCACCAATGGTAAACAGATTGGGTGTGATGGAGGAACCGACGCCTTCTATTCCCGATGCAGTTGTCGTCCCACCCGTTGCAGAGGCCAGTTCATCACCCGGAACCGGTAGTGGATCGTGGCGCTGATTAGCTGAGCCGGCGACAGCGCCCGGGGTTACCTGTGATGCAGGTGGCTGTATTTCTCTTTGCCATGACTCCCACAAGAACAATAATGAAGTGGATAGGATAATAATAAGTACAAGTTTTTTTGTTTCCATCGTTTATCTGGTCAGGTTGATTTTTTCCGACAATTGCTTGCTAAGCTATCAGTACACAAAATGATATAAGGTTTCAGAGTCAGTGTGATATCCATTTTGTGGTGCTTGCTATATCAGTCGGTAATTTTTGGAATAGTTATCGTTGGGATGTGACCGCAAAGCCATGGCCTATCTGTTTATCAGGGTACTGGCTCGTAGCCGCCTTTACTCCAGGGATTGCAGCGCAGTATACGCCAGATGCTCAACCGCATTCCGTGCCAGAACCCATGCTTCTCAAAAGCTTCGCAGGCATAGTGCGAGCAAGTCGGACTAAAGCGACATGAGGGTGGCCATAACGGGCTGATACAGTACTGGTAAATTTTAATAAAACCAACAATTAATCGTGACATTGTACTAGTTTGAGCATTAATAGTCTGGTTTCAGTAATTAATTGCAATTCATTTTCATGCTTAATAACCGGGCGGCGTAACCGAATGACCCAATCCATTGTTTTAATTTTCTCATCCTGTCGGCTGACACGAAATGTTTCCCGCAATATGCGCTTTATTCGATTTCGTTTCACCGCATGACGTTCAATTCTTTTTGAAACGATTAATCCCAGCCGCGCATATGCAAGTGCATTCGATTTGGCATACACCTGGATTAAGTTACTGCTGGCCTCATGCTTCAAATTAAGAACAGCAGTAAACTCACCTGCTTTGCGTATACGGCAATTTTTTGGCAGGGAAAAAGTTTCAATAAGGTTGCTAATAAGATGCCAATCTCAATGGGGGTTTAAACACCTAACCGAGCGCGGCCTTTTGCACGACGTGCCCGAATTACAGCTGCACCACCACGAGTTTTCATGCGCACCAGAAAGCCATGGGTGCGTCTTCTTCTGATAACAGAAGGCTGATAAGTACGTTTCATTTTTCTCTCTAATTTCTTTGGTCAATAGAACCGCGTATTACAACCTGTTATGGGGTGTTATGTCAACACTATTTTTCTGCTATCGATCAGTATGTTGTTGAATAAAATATATTAGGAGGATAAGTATTAATAATGTTGATATAAGGAAAATTCCCTTTCAAAGGGATGGATGCATCCTGCTATTTAATGCACGATCGGCAACGGTTTTATGTGACACTTTGCTACTCGATCCCCAGCACGTTCCACCAGTTACGCGCTGCATGCAATACACGCACGACCAATATACCGTCATGATGTGGTAGATAGAAGATTAGGTAATTATCAAAGTCTTTAACTCGCCACTTGCGCATGCCCGCTAATGTTAGATCGCGTAGCGTTAATGGTGCGCCGATCATGGGTTGTTCAGCCAGAACATTGAAGCTGGCTTCTGTCTGTGCCAGAAAGCGTTCGGCTGGCTGTCTCTAGGTTCGCATTTTCCGCAAAATAAACGAAATGCTCTACCAAGTCGCGCCTGGCTGCTGCGCGTTGATAGATTTTAGGCATCAGCGTTGTTTCTTTCGTGCTTCCAGCTTGGCTAAGGCTTCTTTGCGAATATCACTCCAATCCGCCGATGTTAGTTCGCTTTCTGGGCCACTCAATCCTTCCAGCAACTTAGCTTCAAGCTGTTCTTAAGCTTTGCGTTTCTCATCGGCACGGATCAATTCGCGCACATATTCGCTGGCACTGCTGTAACGACCCTGAGCGATCTGCCCATCCACAAATTGTTTCAAGGGATCAGGCAGAGAAATATTCATACTTTGCATAGATAAATCCTCCTTATCTTACCGCTTAATGTGCCATAAATAACACAAAATGGCAATTATTGCCATCGCAAGTGAGCCATAACAAGGATTTCAACTACAATTCAAAAAAACTGTTATCGCCACTGGATATCCGGCATATAAGTGGTTACAAGTCGTATGTGACATACTCAAAGATTATTACTGATTAAGACATCGGGTAGTTACCTGCATCTATCCCCAAAATTAGACGTTTAAATCAAAATCTTTTTGATGGGATAATTGATGATAAATTGTATTTGATATGCTTTAAGGCGTTATGGATACTGGATATTTGGGAGGATGACATTCACACTCAGTTAATAACTATATGTAATTAATAATAAGGTCTTAGGAAGTTAAGCACTTATAAAAGTGTGTTAACTTACTGAGATGGATGTT
>JBBTCY010000073.1:0-13667 GCA_038043005.1 Pseudomonadota bacterium | reverse complement strand
GGACAGAAAAGAATCACTTGATTGATACACAGTACGCCGTGCACGACAGTACTAAGCTTTTCCTGTTATTTATTGAGTAAATGATTTTATTTTTAATCCTATGCTGAAAAAAATTGAAATCAAGAATGTTCAATTGGGTATGTATATTCATGAGATATGTGGTGAATGGATAGATAATCCGTTTTGGCTGAAGTCATTCAAACTGGTCAAGCAGAAGGATCTGGATGCGCTGTGTGCCAGTGGATTAAAAGAAGTATGGATTGATACGGACAAGGGTCTGGACATCGAAAAGAGTACCGTCGATCTTGCACAAGCTCCCATACCTGAGACTGATATTCAAGTCACCAGTGAGAAAGGAAAGGTGACGCCGGTATCGATACAGGAAGAGTTGGTAGCAGCGAAGAAAATTTATGCGAAAGCGAAAGAAGCGGTCATATCCATGTTTAGTGAAGTACGCATGGGGAATGCATTGGAAACGGAAGGCGCTGAACTGCTGGTTAACGAGATCAGCCAGTCGATGATGCGCAATCCAAACGCGCTGCTCAGTCTGGCCCGGCTGAAGAATGCTGATGAGTATACTTATCTGCACTCGGTGGCGGTTTGCATACTGATGGTTGCACTTGGGAAACAACTGGGCATCGAAGGAGATCAGTTAAAGCAGGTCGGTGTTGCCGGGCTGCTGCACGATATTGGAAAGATGGCGATACCCACTGAAGTGCTGAATAAACCCGGCAGCCTGACAGATCAGGAATTCAGTATTGTAAAGGAGCATCCCAGAAAAGGCTGGGAAATGCTGAAGACTTCCTATGATGTGAGTGACCTGGCTCTGGATGTATGTCTGCATCATCATGAACGTGTTGATGGGCAAGGTTACCCGGAAAAACTATCCGGCGAGGCATTGTCCCTGTATGCCCGCATGGGTGCCATATGTGATGTGTATGATGCGATTACATCGGATCGTTGCTATAAAAAAGGTTGGGAGCCTGCTGAAGCCATTCATAAAATGGCATCGTGGAAGAATGGGCATTTTGATGAAACGATCCTGCATGCATTCGTTAAAACGATCGGTATCTATCCAAATGGTACCTTGTTAAGGCTTAAATCAGGTCATCTGGCTGTGTCGTGACGGAGCAATCCAGCAGGAATCTGACAATGCCCCGTGTGAAGATATTTTTTTCGATTCGTGCCAATGCCCGTATACCAATCGAAGTAATCGATGTAGCAAAATCAACCGATGCAATTGTATCCGTCGAAGACCCTCAACAGTGGAAACTTGATTTAAGTAAAATACGGGATGTCTAGAATAATCATTCTGTTATCAGTATTTCTGTAATAAATCCAATCAAATTAAATAAAAAATGCGCAATAAAAATTATCTTAACCTGGTTGAAAGACTTGAGGAAATTTCCCATTTGAGTGGTGTCATGAGCACGATTGGCTGGGATCAGGAAGTCATGATGCCGCCGGGTGCAGCGGAAGCGCGGGCCAGGCAGATATCCGCGCTGGCCGGGATCATTCATGAACGTATGACGGATCCCGGCATTGGGGATTGTCTGGCTGCATTAAAAGATGAAGGCATCAATACTTTCAATGCGATTGAGCGATGTAATATCGATGAGGCCTGCCGCAGCTATGAGCTGGAGGTAAAAATTCCGAAACGACTGGTGCAGGAACTGGCTGAATTGGGTTCCCGTGGCCAGCCTGTCTGGGCAAAGGCCCGGCAGGAGAATAAATTCTCTGATTTTGCACCGATCATCAAACGTTTTCTGGAGTTGAAGAAAGAGTGGGCTTCTTATGCCTTTCCTGAACATAACGCGTATGACGCCAATATCAGTCTGTTCGAACGGGGCACCACCATGAGTGACATAACGCCGGTATTCGAGCAGCTTAAGATGGATCTGATTCCATTTATCCAGATGATTCGTGAGAGCCGGTTTCAACCGGATACTTCTTTTCTGTCGGGGCAGTTTCCAATTGAGAAACAGGAGGCACTGGCCCGCAGGATATGCAAGGATATTGGTTTCCGGTTTGATCAGGGGCGTATGGATGTATCGATTCATCCATTCTGCGGGGGAAGTCATCCGACAGATGTTCGTATTACCACGCGTTATAAGGAAAATAATTTTATAGAGTCGCTGTACGCAGTGATTCATGAAACAGGTCATGCGCTCTATGAACAAGGCCGTACGCTTGAATGGGGTGATTTGCCGGTTTCTGAATCGCTGACGATGGGAATTCATGAGTCTCAATCCCTGTTCTGGGAACGTATGATTGCGCAGAGTGAAGGGTTTTGTCGTCATTATTTCGCTACAATTCACGCAATATTTCCTGACAGGCTGAGCGGTGTGACGGCTGATTCGTTCTATCGTGCAGTGAATACGTGCAAACCTGATTTTATACGGGTGGAAGCGGATGAACTCACGTATCCCCTGCATGTCATTTTGCGTTACGAAATTGAGAGAGGCTTGTTTGATGACTCGCTGCGCGTGGATGATCTGCCGGAAATCTGGAATGAGCTGATGATGAAGTATCTCGGTATTACGCCACCGACTGATACGCTGGGCGTTTTGCAGGATTCTCACTGGAGTGGCGGGGCTTTCGGCTACTTTCCATCGTATGCGCTGGGCGCCCTGTATGCCTGTCAGTTTTACAGGGCGATGACCCATGATTTGCCGGATACTGCGGACTATGTGGCAAACGGGAATTTTGAACCGATTAAGGACTGGTTGAATAAAAAGATTCACTCGCAAGGCAAACTGTATACCCCACAGCAACTGGTGCAGCGTGTTACGGGTGAATCGTTAAATCCGGTCTATTTTACTGATTACCTTAAGACCAAATATAGCGCTATTTATCGATTGAGTTAGACTTGCTTGCGGTATTGGCTGCTTTCCATCCATTTCTTTACACGATTGGCATCCGCAATGCGGGTGTTTTTCCCTGATGAGTTCAGCAGGATAATGGCGATTGATTTGCCGGTGATGTTGGCCTGCATCACTAAACAGCGGCCTGCTTCATGCAGGTAGCCGGTTTTTGATACATCGATTTCCCAGTTCTGGCTGCGAACCAGGCTGTTGGAGTTAACAAATTGTAGTTGGTGCTTTTTATTTTCTGGAGAAATCTTGTGCTGGGAAGTGGTTGAGAAATCACGAATAGTCGCATAATCATTCGATGCCATAACTAATTTTGCGAGGTCGCGCGCTGTGGATACATTGTGGCTGCTGAGGCCTGTAGGTTCAACGAAATGACTGCTAACCATTTTCAGGGCCAGTGCTTTTTTATTCATGGCATTGACAAACGCCTGGATTCCCCCCGGATAGGTGCGACCTAAGGCGGCGGCAGCCCGATTTTCGGATGACATTAATGCGAGTCGAAGCAATTCGTATCGTGGATAACTGGTTCCGACGACTAGCCGCGAAGTAGTATTCTTTAATTTATCAACATCAGCTGCATCAATAGTAATTTTTTCATGGAATGGCAGATTTGCATCCAGTATTACCATCGCAGTCATCAGTTTCGTAATGGAAGCAATCGGCAGGATCTCATCAGAATTCTTGTCATAGATAATGTGATTATTTTCGGTATTTAATACCATAACAGCCTGTGATTTCAGATCAAGCCTGTCCTGACCTGAAAAGGCAACGCTGGTGCAGAAAAACATGATACAAAATAAAAGAATTGCTTGTTTCATTCTTTATGCTCCAATTGATAATCTTTTTTATCTGATGTGACGCGGGTATGCTAAATATTAACGAGTGTGACGATTAATCCATTGTATTGATTGCGTATTATTGTCCTAAAAAATAAGTATCAGGCCTATGGGATCATGATTCTACTACAAATCGGCAATGTAAAAGATATAAATAACATGAGAAATACTCGGTATATCTATGTTTTTGATTTATTAAATTTATATTTTAAGAGGGTTATATTTTTTCTGGATAAAGAAATTTCTTTCAGAAATATGAAATTCTGGTTTGATAAAATTTCTTCAAAACAGGCAGAATTAAAACTGATCAATTGCCTTATTGGCGTGGTAATATTTGCAAAACAGAGAAACCAATACTGATATTCTGCATGTTTTACTTTGGGTCTATATATTTAGGGAGATAACCATATGAGTTTTGAGAATGAGATGAAGGTGAGATTTGGTGGATTCTGGAATTCACTGGTCTTGTTGTTTGTTATTGTTGTTTGCCTGCGTTTTTCCAGTCTTGAACTGGCTGATCAGGGTTTGTGGGACAGAGTGCATTGCGCGCTTCATTTGTTTTTTGGATGCATTGCCACAGGTATTCTACTGGGTATATTAAGGATATTCCTGGGATTCTCAAATGATACCTACACGCGTGCACCGGCATCGGTTAATTTTGCAACTGGCTTGAAATATGGAATTACGACAGGTGGTTTATTGATTTTCGTAGTAGGCATATTGCAGCTGGATAATTTTCTGGGCGCATTCCAGCCCATGGTTAATGCAATTCTCGCAAAATTGCTGGCTATTATTGCGTAACTGCCAGATGGGCCAGGTATTATCTGGCCCATTCTCATCGTTATTCCTGTTGTTTCCCAGTTTGATGATATTCCCCTAAAGAGATTCATGCTCTGCCCAGATCGGATGATTGAAGTGCAGGTCATCCTGGATTTATCTCAGAAAATAAAGTTCTTGAGAGCAGTTTTTTACGAGGCGATCTTCCTTGATTTTGCGCGGTGTCTTCTGGCCTCTTTAGGGTCGATAATCAAGGGGCGATAGATTTCAATTCGGTCGCGGGGTTGCAGGATGGTGTTGCCTTGAACAAATTGGCTGAATATGCCGAGTGAGTTTCTGGATAGATCAATGTCCGGGAACTGGTTAACAATGCCTGATAGCTGAATTGCCTGTACAACAGTTGCACCAGCAGGAACTTTTAATTTTTTTAAGACCTGGTTATCAGACAACGCATAAACAACTTCGACATCAATAAATACTGTCATGAATTGCCATAAATTGAATCTGCACGTTCAATAAAGGATTCTACAAAGCTGTTGGCAATCATATGAAATACCGGCCCAACCAGCATTTCCAGCAGTTTATGCGAAAACGTGTAATGCAGACGGAATTCTATCTTGCATGCATCGTCTGATAGCTGAATAAAACGCCAGTGTCCGTCCAGGTGTTCAAACGGACCATCAAGCAACGTCATCTCGATCAAGTCGGGTGGATGACGTTTATTTTCTGTCGTGAAACTGTGTTTGACATGGTGGTAGTCAATCTTGACAGTCGCATGTGTCGTTGTTTCATCCTGTGAAATGACCGATGTACCACCGCACCAGGGAAGGAATTTTGGATAATCCGCAACATTGTCAACCAAAGCAAACATCTGGCTTGCTGAATAGCCGACTAAAACTGATTTTTCTATTTCTGCCATAAGAGTAAATTACCTTGCTTCAATGAGGTAATGCTGAAAAACTGATAAGATACACAAAATTTTAGAAATCTCCATATATTTTATTCCTGCATGAGTATTGTCCAAAATAAAAAAGCTTTTCACGATTATTTTATCGAGGAAAAATATGAAACAGGTATGGTGTTAGAAGGGTGGGAAGTTAAAGCCATTCGTGACGGGCGTATCCAATTAAAAGAAGCCTATGTGATTGTCCGCAATGGTGCATTATACATTATTGGTTGCCATATTAGTCCGCTGAAAACCGCTTCCACGCATATTAATCCTGATCCGACAAGAACGCGCAAGTTATTGCTGCACGCAGAAGAAATCAAACGATTGATCGGAAAGGTTGAACGAGCGGGTTACACCCTGGTTCCATTGGATATGCACTATAAAGCAGGTAGAATTAAGCTGGAGATCGGGCTGGCAAAAGGCAAGAAGCAGCATGACAAGCGAGAATCCGAGAAACAGAAAGAATGGGAACGTGACAAGCAGCGTCTGATGCGCATCAAATAGGATTCCCGCTAACCACCTGATCTAATTAAATTTCCAAAATAATTTTATTTTTTAATTTCTATGCAGAAACCTATCGCGATTTGGTTATTAATTTGTTGTGCCCTGGTGTTTGCCATGGTGGTGGTTGGTGGTGTAACCCGACTGACTAACTCGGGACTGTCAATTGTGGAATGGCAGCCGATTATAGGCACCATGCCGCCGATTACTCAAAATGACTGGGATGAACTGCTGGAGAAATATCGTGCCACGCCACAGTATCAGAAAGTAAATAAAGGTATGTCAGTTGGTGAATTCAAGAGCATTTTCTGGTGGGAGTATTTTCATCGGTTGCTTGGGCGGCTTATCGGGGTTGTGTTCTTTATTCCCTTTCTTTATTTTCTGGTCAAGAAAAAGATCGACCGACCCCTGGGGATCAAGCTGGCGGGCATATTCATTTTAGGCGGGTTACAGGGATTTATGGGTTGGTATATGGTGATGAGCGGTCTGGTGAATGATCCGCATGTGAGCCAGTATCGATTAACAGCGCACCTGGGGCTTGCATTTGTGATCTTTGCGGCCATGTTCTGGGTTGCCATGGGATTGCTATCCCCATACAGTGACCAGCAGAAAAAGGTGCATGAAGCGTTGACGGGATTGCGGCATTTCTCTTTTGCGCTCACGTCATTGATATTTATTATGGTGCTGTCGGGCGGATTTGTGGCAGGTATCCGCGCAGGCTTGTCCTATAATACTTTTCCGTTGATGAACGGACACTTCATTCCGCCCGATATATTTGTACTGGAGCCATGGTATCGAAACTTCTTTGATAATATGGCGACCGTGCAATTTGATCATCGTTTAATCGCCTGGATGTTGGCATTTCTGGTGCCGCTGTTCTGGTTCAAAGCGCGCAGGGTTGAGTTGCCGGCTACAACACACATGGCCTGTCATCTGTTTTTAATGATGCTGGTGATACAGATCAGTCTGGGGATTGCGACGCTGCTGCATGTGGTGCCTATTCCGCTGGCTGCATCCCATCAAGGCGGTGCGCTGTTGTTATTTGCCGCTTCGCTGTGGGTGAGCCATCGCCTGCGCTAATGGGAATGACGGTCTGGTTTTGAGTAAATGAATCGACAGGCTCTTAATCTTTTTCATTTAACCCAAGCCGCTCCATCCGGTAGCGCATGGATCTGACAGTGATTCCCAATAGCTTTGCCGCAGCCGTACGGTTGTATCGACTTTGCTCCAATGCCTTGATAATGGATTCCTTCTCAAGCCGGTCAAGGTAATCCTGAAGTGGCAGACCCTGATCGACAGTAACCGGATGGGAATCCACTGTGACTGGTTTGGCGGCTTCCCTGAATTTGAGTTGTAGCTCGGTGCTGCCAATTCTTTCACCAGCACTGAGCGCCAGTGTGCGCTCAAGAATATTCTCGAGTTCCCGGACATTGCCTGGAAAATGGTAACCGGTCAGCATAGCCAGTGCTGCCTTGTCAAAATGGCAGGGTGATCTTCCGTGTTCCCGGCAAAGTTTGGCAAGTACGGCTTCTGCAAGGAGAGGAATATCTTCCCGCATTTCACGAAGTGACGGCATATTGAGCTCAATGACGTTCAGCCGGTAATAGAGATCCTGACGGAACTCACCATTATCAACACACCCACTGAGTTTTTTGTGCGTGGCGCTGATGATGCGTACATCAATATTTTTTTCCTGGGTATCGCCAATTCTTCTGACCTGTTTTTCCTGAATTACCCTGAGCAGTTTCACCTGCATGGTTAAAGGTAAATCAGCAACCTCATCCAGAAACAGGGTGCCGCCGTTTGCCGCTTGGAAGAAACCATCATGATCTTTATCGGCGCCAGTGAATGAGCCTTTTTTATAGCCAAAAAACTCACTTTCCATCAGATTCTCAGGTATTGCACCACAATTGACAGGAATAAATGCCTGCTGATGGCGGGCGCTTCTTTCATGGATCATGCGTGCGGCCAGTTCCTTGCCGCTACCTGATTCTCCACTGATATAAACGGCTGCCTGGCTGCGTGATAGCTTTTCGATAGTTGCACGCAATTGCTGCATGGGTTGCGAGTTACCCAGCAAAGTACGATGATTTGATTTTTCGGTGGAAGATGATTCCGACTGCGTGGTAGATGGCAGGCTTAACGCTGATTTGACCAAAGCACGCAACTGATTGAGTGATACCGGCTTGGCCAGATAATCAAAAGCACCGGCTTTCAGTGCCGCCACAGCATTTTCTGTCGTACCGTAGGCTGTGATAACCGCAATCGGTAGATCAGAACAGTGCCTGGCGATATATTTAACCAGTTCCAATCCCTCACCATCAGGCAAACGCATGTCGGTCAGACACAAACTGAATTGTCTGGATTGCACTAACGATTTTGCATCACTGATCGACATGGTGCTGGCAACCTGCATTCCCATGCGAGCCAGTGTTAATTCGAGCAGCTCGATAATATCCGGTTCGTCGTCGACGATCAGTACACTGGGGGATGATGAATTATTGGGAGGAGGGGACACCCATTCTTGATTGCTGGACATGATTAGCTGCTCTTGCAAACGATTCGAAACTGGCTGCCTGTGACATTCTCAATATACTCAAGCGATGCGTGGTTTGATTCACACAATTCCCGTGCAATATAGAGACCCAGCCCTGTGCCGCTCACTGCGGTTGTAAAGAAAGGCTCAAATAACTGTTTGAGTTGTTGGAGATCAACGCCGGGGCCATCATCCAGTATATCCAGCATTACTCTGAATTCGCTATCGTTTGTGGATAATTTGATCTGAATGCTGCCGGTTTTTTTCTGGCAATGCCGCCAGGCGTTACGACACAGATTCCATAGAATCTGATTCAAGTGTCCACGATCAAAGTTAATGATAGCGGTTTCAGCTATCTGTACTGCAAAGATAGATTGCTCGATCTTTTCCACATGACAGAAATCTTCAATAAAATCATGAAAAAAATCGTATATGTTGATCAGTTCTATTTTTGCAATATTGCGCCGGTTAAGCTGTAAAACATCCTGGACAATTTTGTTAAGGCGTTGTGTATTATCGCAAATGATGCGGATCAGGCGTGGATTTGCTGTATCAGGCTGATCTTCTCCCAGCAGTTCTGCTGCATGACTGATTGCGGATAACGGGTTGCGGATTTCGTGTGCGATATTTGTAGTTAAACGGCCCAATGCCGCCAGTTTCAACTGTTGTACCTGTACTTGAACGTGGCTCATGTCTTCCAGAAAAATGACGACGCCATTCCGGTAATCTGCTTCGATCGGGATAAACCGTGTTCGTACCAGTCCATTATTATGGGCTAATCGCAACAGATCAAAATTGATGTCGCTGTCCCCCTGCCAGGCAGTCAGCCGATTAGCCAGCATGGGAACATAATCTGATAGTTTCAATGGCCCTAATTGATTAGACTGTGCTCTCAGACCAAGCAGTTTTTCAGCGTAGGTATTCCGCTGTCTGATATACCCATCCTTATCAATCACCAGTACACCTTCCTGCAAATCCTGGATAACCAGCTGGTTGACGTGGGCCATGTTAGCCAGATCAACACCACGCTCATTGGCAAGCCGTTCACTGGCAATTGTATGAATGGCAAGTCGATGTGCCAGCCAGGCAACTGCAAAATAACCCATGCTGAGCAGACCGGCCTGTGTAAATTGCGCTGCGTAGTAGCTCACTGTAAGCGCCGAGTAGATCTCCTGCAAAAGGACACTGATGGTTGCAATGGATGCAAAGAAGAGTGCCAATCGTCCGCGGCTGATCAGCCCTGCACCTGCCAGCGAAACCAGCAGCAAGATACCGAGGCCACTTTGTATGCCATTGCTGGCATAGATCATGATGGTGATAAAAATAATATCACTGATTACCTGGATAGTTAGTTGCCAGTTAAAATCCGGGCGGCGCAATTTGATCAGCGCCATCGACAAACCACTGGAGATAACGAGACCATAGGCTGCCAGGTAGAACAGCGTAGTATTGTATAAACCAAAATTGGTGAACTGGGATCCCCAAGTGATAATGATTAATCCACAGCCTGCCAATAGGCGATATATGTTGAAATAAAACAATGAACGCCAGAATTGCTCTGAGAATATCTCGGATAGTTTGGAGGCGGGCGGCCAGAATATTGCAGGTTTGGCGTGTGAAGAATAAGTAATCACAGCGGTTTATTTTTCTTTTGAAGAAGGGGTATTGCAGTACTGACTGCAATGTTCGGGGCAGCAAAAGAATTTATCATAGTGATGGATTGTTTCACTTTTTGGGTGATGAATATCACAATACGCGCAGCGCACCATATTTTCGACCGGATCAGATTGCGCATCAATTTTATTCCGTTTTGAATGACGATTGCCTCTGAGGATTATCCAATAAATTATCAGGATGATTATTAAAAAAAGTATTAATTTACCCAACTCATTCTTTCTCCTGTAAAAAGCCGGATTCATTTTATTATAAAACTATATAATCCATTGAAAATAAAATATTTTCTAGTGATATTATAATTGAATCTCAGGAGACTCGACAGAGCGTTAGCCAGAATACCAGCAGTTTTATGGTATCAATCCTTGGATTAATTCAGGATTTACTGGCTATATGTTGGAGAAGACAAATTCGGTGATTTGATTTGACAGATGGAGGGGTGGAGTATTATGTGTTATGTTGCTAAATTAGCGTGTGTTTAAATCATTCTCAGGATTTGCTCAAGTGTTGTCACGAATCCAATAAAATCTCCAGTGTTGCCTGGAGATTCAACCAGATAGTACAGATGACATTATTTTTCTGTGGATGATTGATACTGCAGGTAATGTTTATTGTTGCAGAAGTAGTGTTCTTTTACCTGAAATGCCTCATTTCGAGGAATGTACATATGGCACTGCATACATTGAACAAGATTGTCTTCTTTTACTATAGAATTTTCTTTGGCTTTTGGTTCATCGGTGTTATCAGTATCAGTTGTATTCCCGGCAGATTCTTTATCATCATCGACCGGATTTTCCTGTCGTGAGTGGTTCCTGAAGTAAATCGGTTCGCCCAGAAAAATATCTTTATAGCTGACGTATATCGAGGCAAAAATTGTCGGCATCAGTATGATAAGACCGATTCCATACGGTATGAGTGACAAGACTGTCAGAATGATCAGTGTAATGCCATAGACCTGAAATGGAACAAAGTTTCTCAGGCACGCATGGAAGCTTCTCTGCATGGCAATAACAGGTGGAACGTTATGAAATATGACCAGCATCGGAGCGAACCAGGCAGCCATCATCAATGCGACTGATAACGTGAAGGCAATGAGTGAGGCGGTGAGTATGTTATCCATCACATCCATTAGCTGACTTTCGTCAACTCTTTTGCCGTGCAGCCACATATCCACCATGGTATCGCCGCCAACAAGCATCACCAGGCCAACGATCAATACCTTTCCGATCAGATAGATGCCGCCGACCGTTATTAATGGCGCGGCATTGGTTTTAAATGCGATAAATAAATGGGCAATTTCGAGCGGTTTGCCTTGCTCCATGTCTCGGCAACCCAGCATTATGCCGGCCAGAAATACCGGGAAAATTAATGTAAAAACAAAATTTCCGAGCAGGAATGGGATCAGAACCATGGTCATGGCGATCAATATCATTGTGAAACATAGCAGTATCCAGACCATCGGAATTTTCCTGAACAGGTAAAATCCGCTGATGATCCACTGCCATCCTTGTTTTGCGCTGACTTGATGAATTTCCATTGTTATGCCTCAGTTAAATGCAATCGGATCGGTTTATAAAAATTAGTTTATCCAGAGTTGTTCGAATTTGGATCGGTCGGCAATATGATTTTTCAGTATCGCTTTAAAATGAGCAGGGTCCTTGGCATGGGTGAGTTCTCCGGGGCGCGGTAAATGATAGTCATATAGGCGCGAAATCCAGAAACGTAAAGCACCGGCGCGCAACATGACCGGCCAGGCAGCCTGTTCGGCAGGTGATAGCGGCCGGACGGCATGATAAGCGTTTATAAGCGCCAGCGTGCGTGGTTCATCCAGATTTCTATCGTCAGTCATACACCAGTCATTGGCGACTATTGCCAGATCGTATAAAAAGACATCGTTACAGGCAAAATAAAAATCAATAATACCGCCAATCCGGTTATTAAAGAACAGAATATTGTCACGGAATAAATCAGCATGAATTACCCCCTGTGGCAATGATTTTGAGTAACGCGATGACTGAAAATTAATCTCATTTTCAAGCAGTTGCTGTTCTTCCCTGGAAAGAAATGGTGTAATCTCAGGTACTTTTGCCTGCCACCAGTCTAATCCGCGTGGATTCGCCATTTTACCCGGATATGATTGTCCGGCTAAATGCATTTTTGCCAGCATATCCCCAACGTGTGTGCACTGTTCGGCTGTTGGGTACTCTAATGATTTTCCTGGTAAACAGGTGACAATGGTAGCAGGCTTGCCATTGAGTTCGCCAAATAACGAGTTGTTCAGGCTGGTGATGGGCGCCGGGCAAGGAATCTGATGATGGGCAAGGTGTGCCATGAGACCCAGATAATAGGGCAATTCCGCAGCAGTCAGCTTTTCAAATAAAGTCAGGACAAACTTTCCCTGTGAGGTCGTCACAAAGTAATTGGTGTTCTCAATACCGGATGAAATACCCTGTAGATCAACAAGTTGTCCAAGTTCATAATGCTTCAGCCAAACGTCAAGTTGGTGAGGAGTAACAGGGGTAAAAACAGACATGGGTTAGTCGACAGAAGAAAGCAAAAGAAATCCTAGGGGTGGATGCACATTATTTGATTAGATGAGCCTGCATTGCGTATTGAGAATCAGAATTCGAGAAGCCGCCACATCGGTGGGCTGACATTAATGCCCACGTCATCAGGATGTGCATCCATACCCCGGCTGCGGTTTTTGACGAGATAATAGGGCGGGCCAATGCGTGGAATAACCTTGATCATATAGAGCTCGCCATTCTTGCGGTATTCTTCAATGGTGTCTTCCCCTCGTTTCTTGATGGTAACCTGCGGCTCCAGTTCCGGATCGGGGCTGATATCAGATGGCAGCGGTGGCGGTTCAGGTATTTCCGGGAGTGGAACCATATTTTTTGGCTGTGCAGATTTATCCGCTTTATTCGGCTGCACGGATTGTGCCATGACTGGCAGAGTGAGACTGATTAAGAGTATAAGTATAAATTGATGCATGTCGGTTCTCGGTTAATCAGGATCAGTGGTATATTCTACCTAAAATAGTCGGCATCAGTTACAGATTGAGCTGAATTTCTCTTTCGGCGGCTGATGGTTCAAACCCACTGGTCTCGTAATATTGGAAAATTGCGTTAACAACCTGATTGGGTTCATCGATGATCTGTATCAGGTTCATGTCTTCCGGTGAGATAAATCCTTCTGCAATGAGCGTTTGCTGAAACCAGTCAATTAAACCCCGCCAGAATTCCGAATACACTAGAATGATGGGCATTTTGCGCGTTTTGCCAGTCTGCACCAGTGTCAGAGCTTCCATTAGTTCATCCAATGTGCCGAATCCGCCGGGCATCACCACATACGCCGTTGCGAATTTTACGAACATATATTTTCGGGCAAAGAAATGCCGGAATGTCTGGCTGATGTCCTGATAAGCATTGCGGTGTTGCTCATGGGGTAACTGGATATTGAGCCCGACACTGGGTGATTTGCCAAAGTAGGCACCTTTATTGGCAGCTTCCATGATACCG
>JBBTCY010000072.1:0-16088 GCA_038043005.1 Pseudomonadota bacterium | reverse complement strand
TATTTAATTTAAAAAAACAGCCAAATTCAAGCTAACACGGTTAACCATCCGTTCAGTGTTTAGTTACCATTGAATTCGCATAAAGAAAAAACTTTACAGTCCATTTTCTCTAGACGAACTCTCCCCCCTACATCTGGCAGATCAATTACAAAACAGCATTCTATTATTTCTCCACCAGCTTCGTGTATCAATTTCACTGCAGCTTCTGCTGTACCACCAGTTGCGATCAGATCATCGATAAGTAGAATACGGTCACCTTTCTGAATTGCATCAATATGAATTTCAATACGATCACTGCCATACTCAAGCTGGTAGTCACGTCCAATCGTTTCAGCAGGTAATTTATTTTTCTTTCGTATTGGCACAAAACCTACTTCCAGCTCGTAAGCAACGGGTGCTCCTATGATGAAGCCCCTTGATTCAATTCCAACAACTTTATCAAGTTTGGTATTTTGATATCGCTTTGTAATTTCCTGAATAGTTGTTCGTAATCCAACAGGATCTTTTAATAAAGTCGTAATATCGCGAAACATAATTCCATGATGTGGATAGTTTGGAATTGTTCGGATACGAGATTTAATCGGCATAAGTTGTACATTACTCCCAAAAATATTCTGACTAGCTTTACAAATATTTAATCAATAAAAACGGCTTCAATCTTTAATGATTGAAGCCGTTTATACAAACTTTGATGCTACTAAAATTAGATCTTAGTGATCCATTGCAGCTTTTGCATCAAAACTTGCTGGTTTCTTAACCTGAGTCATGAGGTCATCATCCCATTTGCCTTCAACATTCATATGAGCAGCAGCACCCAGCAATACAGCTTCAATCAGATTATGACTGAGGTATACGTATAACCCTGGTTGTTTGAATTCATATGCCGCAGCCACTGCAGAACCAGCTGGAACAAACCATGTCTCCTGGCTTGTTAAAGGTGTATCACTGAATGAACCACCTACCCAGTACAGATCGCCATGACCACCAATCAAATGTGGGTAAGAAGGACGGTTAGCTTGTGAGTGGATAAACAGTACTTTCTCGCCAACTTTTGCTTTCAGTGCATTGTCGCCAGTAAGCGCACCAACAGCACCATTTAGTACTACGTGGGTTGGAATAAGTCCTTTGGCAACTTCCAGCATGTCTGCCATGCCTTCAGCTGGTGAACCATAGGTCTTGAATTTCCCACTAGCATCTTTTGGCAGATAGAAATCTTGTTCACCAATGTAATAAGCGCGATCGTATTTATATGGCTTGCCTTTTGCATCCTTTAAACCATCTTTTGGCAATACCATAACAGCACCACTCATGCCGGAAATAACATGGAACGGAATCATGGTTCCACCTGGTGCACAGTGGTAAACAAATACGCCAGGTTTAATTGCTTTCCAGCGCAAAACAACTTCTTCACCAGGTTGTACCAGTGTCAGACCAGCTCCACCTAATGCACCTGTAGATGCATGAAAGTCTACATTATGTGCTAATGTACTGGTTTTTGGGTTAACTAATGTTAATTCAACATAGTCGCCCTCATTTACTACGATGAGCGGGCCAGGAATACTGCCATTGAAAGTCAGACCCCAGACTTTTGCACCTGGTGCAACTTCCACCAGTTTTTCTTGGGTTTCCATACGAACTTCAACAATTTTTGGTCCTTTAGAAACCTGATCGTGCACGGGCACATTTGGTGGAGCCACCAATTCTTGCTTTACACGTGGCAATTTAGAAATGTCTGTAGCGGCCACAACAGCTTGTGTTGCACCGAAACAAAGCAATCCTAATCCTACTACTGCATGAACAGCTTTAATCATATCTCCCTCCATAAATGATGAACTTTGCGCTTCTTTTTATGCGCCATTCTATTTCTGCTGCGTAACCAGTAACTGATCACATCAGCACCTGCCCTTTTTCAAAAGAGCAAAGGGCGGAACGGCGACTATACACTTTTGCAACAAAACTGTCCATGACTAGCCACTGCAAAAATGAATAAAAATACACACTCTCGATTTTATTGTAGCAATTGGATAATTACTCAAAAAATCACCCCTGCATTAGTCGAATCTCTGCCGCAGCCAGGCTTTCTTGCGTACCCCGAAGAACCAGTATGTCATCAAGTTCCAGTCGTGTTTCATTAGTCGGCAATAAGCCTCGTATATTACGCCTTCTAATCGCTGTCACTTCAACCGAGAGATTCGTTAAATCAACTTCTTCCAGTGTTTTATTAATAGCTGCCGCACCTGGAATAATTTTTATCGTTAATAACCGCGGAAATAATTTTTCATTACTTTCATCCATTTCATCTGTTGAGCCGTGAAAAAAACCGCGAAATAGCTTATATCGTTGCTCACGGGTTTTACGCAGACGCCGTAAAATACGGCTAGTTGGAATATCGACAAACATCAATGCATGAGATGCCAACATTAAACTTCCTTCCATTATTTCAGCAACCACTTCGGTAGCACCCGCATCTTTTAATAAATCAATATCAGAATCATCTCGCGTCCGCACAACAACCGATAATTCCGGTCGTAATTCCCGTACATGACTGAGAATCTTCAAAGTGGATACTGTATCAGCATAGCTGACAACCAATACCTTGGCACGCATCAGGCCGGCTGCAATCAACACTTCTCGTCGTGCCGCATCTCCAAATACAACTGACTCCCCTGCGCTTGTTGCCTCATGAATACGCTGAGGATCAAGATCCAATGCAATAAATGGAACGGACTCCTTTTCCAGCAGCCGTGACATATTTTGCCCACTTCGTCCATATCCACAGATAATGACATGATTCTGCTCAACCATTGTCTGTGCAGCAATGGCTGTGATTTGCATAGCCCGATGCATCCATTCAGATTGATAAAAATGTTGGGCCATCTGTTCGCTATACTCGATGATAAATGGTGCAATAAACATTGACAGCACCATGGCTGCCAATACCGGTTGAAGAATTACATTATCAACCAGACCAATTGAGCTTGCTAATGCCAATAAAACAAAACCAAATTCACCACTTTGCGCCAGATTCATACCGGTTCTAACAGCAACGCTGGCGCTGGCTCCAAAAAGTCGCGATAACCCTGCAATCAATACCAATTTGATCGCAATAAATGCCAATAACAATACGATAACCCACAGAAAATCCTGAATAACCACCTGTATATCCAACAACATTCCGATAGTTACAAAAAACAGACCCAGTAAAATGTCACGGAATGGTTTGATATCATCCTCGACCTGATACCGGTATTCAGTTTCAGAAATTAACATGCCCGCCAGAAATGCGCCCAATGCCAGTGATAATCCAGCCATTTCTGTTAACCATGCAAGACCCAGAGTAATCAGCAGTACATTCAGCACAAACAACTCGGATGATTTCTGTCTGGCAACCAGATGAAACCAGGGGCGCATCATTTTCTGCCCTAAAAATAGAATTAACGTAAGTACAACAAGCGCTTTAAATATTGCAGTCGCAAACATCACGCCATAATCAGCTGTATCATTATCAACAGTCGTTGCTAAAGCAGGAATAATAATGAGCAAGGGTATAACTGCCAGATCCTGAAAAAGTAACACACCAATTATCTGCCTGCCATGAAGCGAATTAAGTTCCAGACGATCTGCCAACATTTTAATCACGATCGCTGTTGAAGACATCGCCAATGCCCCCCCCAGAGCAAGCCCAGTCCGCCAATCCATACCCATCATCCAGGTCACCATCATGACAAGTAATATCGTAATTGCAACTTGTGATGAACCAAATGCAAACACAATGTGTTTCATGGTAACAAGCTTAGGCAAGCTAAATTCCAATCCGATGCTAAACATCAAAAACACCACGCCAAATTCGGCTAAATGGCGAGTTTCATCAGTTTCAGATATCCATCCTAACGCATGCGGCCCTATAATGACTCCCGCCAGCAAATACCCCAACATCGGTGGCAAACGCAATGAACGAAATACAACCACCGCTAATACTGCGATGGCTAACAAGATTAATATAGGTTGCAGCGGATCTGTCATGGATAATATGAAATAAGGTTAAATAAATAATAGGATATGGAGATAGCAATATTCTTGAATAAAGATCTTAATCATTATATTTCTTAATATTTATTAGCATATACGATACAAGATGACTAAACCGCCCTATACTTTTAAATATTATCCATCGATCACCAATCCTAGATTATCAGCTTTAAAATCCCATCATGCATTTTATTACTTACGTCATATCTGCCTTTGATCCAAAATAACCGCTAAAATACATAATCTATAATAATATTGTCCTCATATATCTTAAGAAATGCCGGTACCTCATCTTTCAACCGCCCTGCGCGGCCCAATTCTTGATCTAGAAAATCGCATTATTAATGCCACACCTATGATTGAACACTGGCTGCGCGGCAAATGGCGAGAACATGCTGTGCCCTTTTATTGCTCTGTCGATTTACGCAACAGCGGCTTCAAACTGGCACCCGTTGATACAAATTTATATCCCGGCGGCTTTAATAATCTTAATCCGGAATTTATCCCGCTATGTGTGCAGGCAATGATGAATGCGATCGAGAAAATATGCCCCACCGCGCATAGCATATTATTGATTCCGGAAAATCACACACGCAATATCTTCTATCTGCAAAATATTGCAACATTACAAAATATCATGCAACACGCTGGTTTAAACGTGCGTATTGGATCATTATTACCAGAAATCACGATAGCGACCTATATTAATCTTCCGGATGGAAAAACCATTACACTGGAACCTATCACACGCAAGAACAATCAACTGGGTGTTGAAAATTTTGAACCGTGCGCCGTGCTGCTTAATAATGATCTTTCAATGGGTATTCCAGAAATTTTGAGAAATCTCGATCAAGTTGTTATTCCACCTTTACATGCAGGTTGGATAACACGGCGCAAATCAAAACACTTTGCGGCTTATGATCAGATTGCCCAAGAATTTTCTGACTTAATCGGAATTGACCCCTGGTTGATCAATCCAAAATTTACTTCATGTGGTGAAATTAATTTCCGTGAGAAAAAAGGGGAAACTTGTGTCGCCAATGCGACCAATCGAATCCTTTCAGTCCTTAAGGAAAAATATAAACAATATGGTGTCAAGGAAGATCCATTCGTCATTGTAAAGGCAGATTCCGGCACCTATGGAATGGGCATCATGACGGTCAAGGATGGCGATGATATTTATAAGCTTAACAGAAAGCAACGCAATAAAATGGCTGTGATCAAAGAGGGCTTACCGGTTTCAAATGTTTTAGTACAGGAAGGCGTTTACACATTCGAAACTATTAATGAGGCAGTTGCGGAACCTGTTATTTATATGATTGACCATTACGTCGTGGGAGGATTTTATCGGGTCCACACAAGCCGTGGCGTTGATGAAAACCTGAATGCGCCGGGCATGCATTTTGTACCGCTCGCTTTTGAATCAACCTGTTTATTACCAAACTGTTCGGCACAGCCGGATTTTATCCCAAATCGTTTCTATGCCTATGGTGTTGTCGCCCGTCTGGCTTTACTGGCTGCTGCATTAGAACTGGAGCAAAGCGATCCAAATGCCAAAACATCAACCCCAATCCCGACACATACGTCATCATGAAGCTTGCTTTTATTATTGACCGATTGGAATCAATCAAAACCAGCAAAGATTCCAGTTTCGCCATGATCTGTGAGGCAGCAAGCAGGAATCATGAAATACATGTGTTATATCAGGAAGACATCATCTGGAAAAATGGCGTCGTGATAGGTCTCTCATGTGCATTGACATTAACGGAGAATCTCAATCAAGACGGACGGTGGTATAAAACAGGATCAGTCGTTACCACACCACTGCGTGAGTTTGATGCCGTATTGATGCGCAAGGATCCACCATTCAATATGGAATATATTTACAGTACCTATTTACTTGAATTGGCTGAACGTCAAGGCGCATATGTCATCAATAGTGCGAGCAGCATTCGCAATTATAATGAGAAGCTTGCCATCACCAAATTTCCACAATTTATCACGTCCACCCTGGTCACCAGCCAGATACCCTTGATCCGTGAATTTCTCGCAGAGTATCAGGATATCATACTGAAGCCACTGGATGGCATGGGTGGAGCCAGTGTATTTCGTGTGCATGATGCCGACCATAATATTGCCGTTATTCTCGAGACACTGACGAATTACGGCACGCGCTCCATCATGGCACAACGTTTTATTCCAGAAATTGCTCAAGGCGACAAGCGAATCATCCTTATCGCAGGCAAAACAGCTCCCTATTCACTGGCACGCATCCCAAAACCCGGAGAAACGCGCGGCAACCTGGCTGCTGGCGGCACAGGCATTGCACAACCACTGTCAGAACGCGACAAGGAAATCGCAGAATCTCTCGGCCCTGTTCTGTTCGACCAGGGTTTAATGCTGGTTGGATTGGATGTGATTGGTGATTATCTGACTGAAATTAACGTGACCAGCCCTACCGGCATGCAGGAAATCAAAAAACTGACAGGTTTCAATGTAGCAGGAATGATGATTGATGCGATTGAAGGTTCATTAAAACAATAAATACCCCATTGAAAGCAGCGAGGAATTGAATCCGTAGAAACTAAAAATAAAAAGCCTGGCAAATTCCCTAAACAGGAACTTGCCAGGTTTGATATGACTCTTGAATGCTTTAATGAACTGTCGCAACTTCCTTTTCTGCACACATCAGGTCGGCACAGTAGGTTTCATGTATGCCATCCAGAAAACCCCATAAAGCATCACAGGCTTCTTTCGTAGCAGCCAATACTTCTTCCTGTTTTTCCGCAGTATCAGCAAATCGTTCAATCAGCGCCCATTCAGCCTGTGAATGATAGACATCCGCTTTCTGATGCACTGTAAAGAATTCATAATCTTTCGCGTCATTCATGCCATAGAACTTGGCCAATCCATCAATTTTCACAGCCGCTATTTCCGGTACCTGCGATTCAAATGCATGCAGCGCGGCTAATCCGGCATAGAAAGGACGGTTCAGGCAAATATTACGGAAAGTTGAAACAAGTTTCTCTGTATTGGGCAGTGCTTTGGCATTCGCCAGGCTTTTATCGTTTGAACCCAACGCGAATGCGAATGTTTTCCACAGCGCAGGGTGATTCTTGTCACCGTGTTCTTCATCAATCAGATTCTTTAATACTTCCTGCCGTACACTGATGTCACCACTATTTACTTCTGAATGAATATGCGGCGTATTGAAGTGTACTGCACTTAAATAGGTGGGCTCAGCCAACACATTGTAAAAATACTGTTCTGCATAATACTTTAACTGGTCTTTTGTCAGTTTACCCTCGGTCCAGGCAACATAAAAAGGATGCTTAAGCAAGCTTTTTGCCTCGATGATAATATTGATTTTTTGCTTTAACGTCGCATTGGTTGTCATGATTTTTCCCTTTGAACAGAGATGAATAAAAAGTGCTGTATATCATCGCTAAATAATACCAGCAAGTCAAATTTAGGTACCCCTATAATCGTATTTACCTGGCACAGATTTAATTAAATTACGCGCCAGTGAAATTTGCCAATTGCCGGCTCGCGGCAACCATATTGCGCAATGCTGGCTTTACTTCTTCCCAACTACGGGTTTTTAACCCACAATCCGGATTAACCCATAATCTTTGCGCTGGAATACGCTGCGCGGCTTTCTGCATTAAATCAACGATTGCAGCGACAGAAGGAATATTAGGTGAGTGAATATCATATACTCCCGGACCAATTTCATTCGGATAATGAAATTGATCAAATGCATCCAGCAATTCCATATTTGAACGGGAAGTTTCAATGGTAATAACATCGGCGTCCATCTTTGCAATGGCCGCCATGATGTCATTAAATTCTGAATAGCACATATGGGTATGAATCTGCGTCTCATCCTTGACACCATTGGCTGTCATGCGGAATGCACGAATTGCCCACTCAAGATAAGCTTCCCATTGTGTCTTTCTTAGCGGTAATCCCTCTCTTAAAGCTGCTTCATCAATCTGAATAATGCGGATTCCTGACTGTTCGAGCGCCAGCACTTCATCGCGTATGGCTAACGCCAGTTGCATGCAGGTTTCCTCACGGGGCTGATCATCACGCACAAACGACCAGTTCAGCATGGTAACCGGTCCTGTCAGCATACCCTTCATGGGTTTGTCCGTTAAGGATTGCGCATACTGGATCCACTCCGTCGTGATTGTCTCCGGTCGTGAAATATCGCCATAGATAATAGGTGGTTTGACACAGCGCGATCCGTAGGACTGCACCCAACCAAGCTGGGTAAACGCATAGCCGGTCAGTTGCTCGCCGAAATATTCCACCATATCGTTCCGCTCCGGCTCGCCATGCACCAATACATCCAACCCCAATGCTTCCTGCTCTAGCACACACGCCCTGATCTCCTGCTGCATCGCTGTACGGTATTCCTGTTGCGATAATTTGCCGGTACGAAAATCCTGTCTCGCTTGTCGGATTTCTTGCGTTTGAGGAAAAGAACCAATCGTTGTTGTCGGATATAGCGGTAATTTTAACTTCTCCCGCTGGATGACAGCACGCTGCTGGTAAGGCGATTGGCGCATACCCGTTTCGTAATTCATATCAAGCACACGTTTTTTTACCGCCGCGTTGTGCACCCACTTTGATTGTTTACGACTGCTCATCGCATTGGCATTATCCAACAGCGCTCCGGCAACAGCTTCACGCCCATGATTTAATGCCTTCGCCAGAATATTGAGTTCATCCAGTTTCTGGACAGCAAAAGCCAGCCAGGATCGGATACCCTCATCCAGCCCTTGTTCACTACTCAAGTCGATGGGTACGTGCAACAAAGAACAGGAAGGCGCCAACCAAAGGCGATCTTGTAATCGAGAATGAATCGGTTCGAGCCAATCCAGCATGTCAGTCAAGTCTGTTTTCCAGATATTTCGCCCGTTAATCACACCCAGCGAGAGAATCTTATGACTGGGTAACCAATCGATCACCTTCGCTATTTCATCCTTTGCCGTCACGGCATCCAGATGCAGGCCATTCACCGGCAATTCACATGCCAACTGTAAATTGTCCTGTAGTTGCCCAAAGTATGTTGTTAATAGCAGGTTAATGGGCGTTGCACGTAATTGAAAATATGCTTTTCTCAGCGCGTGTTGCCATACTTGTGAAAGCTCCATGGTTAATATGGGCTCATCAATTTGCACCCATTGGATACCCAGCGCTTCCAATTCAAGAAATAACTGCGCATACGCTGTAATCAGGGCATCCAGCAGATTTAACTTATCTGAGCCATCTTTTGACTTTCCCAGCCACAGATAGGTAACCGGTCCAAGAATAACGGGTTTGATCGATAAATGTTGTGACTGAGCTTCTTTGATTTGCTGCACCAATCGACTCGCATTCAGCGAAAATTGTGTCGTTTTCTCAAACTCAGGAACAATATAGTGGTAGTTGGTATCGAACCATTTTGTCATTTCGCCTGCATGAACACATCCACAAGCCGAATTATCAGTGGCAGATCGTCCTCTCGCTACGCGAAAATAACGATCCAGTTCATCACCGGGCAATGCACCAACCCGTGCTGGAATATTGCCCAGCATAAAACTGGTGTCCAATACCTGATCGTATAATGAAAAATCACCGACCGGGATCCAATCAAGCATTGACTGATCCTGCCAGTGCTGCTTTCTCAGATCCTCTGCTGTTAATTCCAGTTCATCTTTAGAAATTATATTCTGCCAACATTTCTCCAAAGCAAACTTTAATTCCCTCTTCCGTCCAATTCTGGGAAACCCGAGATTATGTGTTGTTACCATAATTAAACCGCCACTTGATGTTGATAATAAAGCAGCGATTGTATTAACAATGAATGATAAAATATAATGATAATTATCGCATATTCAATAATCTTTCCTCATAAATGATTGAACATAGCCATCTTAAAATCATACAGGCGCTGCATACCAACGGCACTTTAACAGAAGCTGCTAATGCGCTTTGCTTAAGCCAGCCGGCCTTGTCGCATCAAATCGGTTATCTGGAAAAAAAGCTTGGCATTACAGTATGGGAGCGGGAAGGCCGCAGCTTGCGCTTAACCCAGGCAGGCAAGCTGCTTCTGGAAATCGCTGACCAGGTATTGCCCGTTTTATCGCAGGCGGAAAAGACGCTCAAAGCATACAGCGAAGGAAAACAAGGGATCTTGCGTATCGGGGTGGAATGCTATCCTTGCTTCGAATGGCTCACTGGTGTGATTGGTCAATTCATGCAACAGGTACCGGACGTTGATATTGATATTGTCCATAAATTTCAGTTTTCAGGACTAGAGGGGTTATTAAATCATCACATTGACATCTTAATCACTCCTGATTTTGTCAAAAAAGAAAAAATCTTTTACGAAAAACTGGCCGAGTATCAACTGGTATTACTGGTCTCGTCTGATCACCATTTAGCAGAAATAAAACAGCTAACGCCTGAACACTTAAGTAAAGAAATATTATTAACTTTTCCGGTACCCAAAGAGCGACTGGATATCTTGACCCACTTCCTGTCTCCATCACACTTTGAACCCGCAAAATTAAAGCAAATTGAATCGCTGGAAATCATGCTGCAAATGACCGCATTAAAGCGCGGTGTCTGTGTTTTACCGGAATGGTTAGCGGATAACAAAAATGCAGATCGCAGGCTCAGAAAGATCCGTATCGGCAAGAATGGGTTATACCAACAATTGTTTCTTGCCATGCGGGAACCCGACAAGACACTTGCATATATTCAGAAATTTATCAATGCCGGACAGAAAACAGCGAATAACTCGTTTTGATCCAGATACTCAGCGCGCCTTGTATCGACACATTCTTCTTGTGAAGTTGAACATTCGGATAAACTATGGCACTTTTTATAATATATAAACGTTTCTATGGATGAACAGGCAAGCCTACTGACACTCTTTACCAGCAGTTTTCTTGCAGCAACCCTATTACCAGGTGGTTCTGAAGCCGTACTGGCGGCTGTTTTAACTGCTTATCCCGAACTCCACTGGTCTGCGCTGATACTCGCCACAGTGGGCAACACGCTTGGCGGCTTGAGTTCTTATTTAATTGGACGTTTTTTACCTGATGAGGCAGCCATTCTCAAGAAAACCAATGGCAGCACGCGGGGTATAGAATGGGTACGTCAGCATGGCGCACCCATATTGCTACTATCCTGGGTGCCACTCATTGGTGATATTTTATGCGTAGCGGCCGGGTGGCTTCGCGTTCATTGGTTATGGGCCATGATATTTATGGCCATCGGGAAATTTTCCCGTTATTGGCTCATCGCTACCGCAATCAACTCTACGCTGTGATTTAGTTTTTCCTTTTTCCCTTTGGGAGGAACAAACTAAATCACAGCAACTTACAATAGCGTTAACGGTTAACCCTCAAAAAGTTTCTGCAGCTCTCCGGTCTGGTACATTTCTGTCACAATATCTGAGCCACCAATGAATTCGCCATTAACATACAATTGCGGGATAGTTGGCCAGTTTGAATAATCCTTTATTCCCTGCCGTATTTCCGGGTCTGCCAGCACATCAACAGAAAAAATATTCTCAATACCACACGCCTTGAGGATATTGACTGCATTGGCTGAAAAACCACATTGCGGCTGCTCTAATGTACCTTTCATATACAGCACTACCGGATGCGTAGTAATTTGTTGCTCGATTAAATCCTCAACATTCATATCGTTAATTCCTCCTAAAGATTATCCCTGATCAGTTACTTATATGGAAATAGCGCGATTATCATGATACCTGTACCCTACAGCCCGGTTACACTAAACCACCATATTGCCCAACGCTGACTCGCATTATGCCAGCCAAATCCGCATAGGAACAAATATTACTAAAATCTTTTTCACCAAACAATTTTTTACATTCACGGGATTGATCATAGCCATGTTCCAGCAGTAACCATCCATGATTCGCAAGATGTCTGGGTGCGTTTGAGATAATATGTTGAATACACGCCAATCCATTATTACCGGCAGACAGGGCTATCAGCGGTTCAAAGCGCAGATCCCCCTGCTGAAGATGGACGTCACCTTCAGCCACATAAGGTGGATTTGAAACGATCAGATCAAATTTCTCACCGGGAATTTCATCAAACCAATGACTCTTGATGAAATCAACATTTTCGATTGCCAGATTCCATGCATTCCAGCTCGCCACAGAAATTGCATCCATCGATAAATCCACAGCAACAACTTGAGATTGGGGACGATGCCTGGCAATGGTAATGGCAATTGCACCGCTACCGGTACCAAGATCCAGAATCCTGCAGAGTCGGCCAGAGGGAATGCGTTCTAAAGCCAATTCAACCAGCAGTTCAGTTTCAGGGCGTGGTATTAGTACCGACTTAGTGACTTTAAAAATCAGATCATAGAATGCACGCTTCCCTGTCAGATAGGCAACCGGCATGCCATTTCTCCGTTGCATGACCAGTTGCTGAAATTGATCAGCCTGACAAGGAGTCAGTTCATGGTCTGGATAAGTTAACAGGAATGCATGATTAACGCCCAGTGTATGTTGCAATAACATCTGTGCGTCCACTCTATCAATCGTCCGATGCGATTGTGCAAGCATCTGCCAGACAATATTCCGAGTACTGGGTTGCATCCGATCAGAAATAGACAGCATGCCTCATAAGGATCATTCCTCCACCGAGGCTGCCAGTTGCTCTGCCTGATGTTCGGCCATCAATGCCGAACAAAGCTCATCAATATCCCCATCCATAATCTGATCCATTTTATACAGTGTCAGATTAATACGGTGATCAGTAATGCGCCCTTGTGGGAAATTATACGTGCGTATCCGTTCTGACCGCTCCCCGGTACCCACCAGAGATTTCCGGGTTGCTGCCTGTTCTGCATGTTGTGCACGCATTTGTTTGTCATGGATACGTGCAGCCAGCACACTCATGGCTTGTGCTTTATTTTTGTGTTGCGAGCGACCATCCTGGCACTCGACTACAATACCAGTCGGAAGGTGTGTGATGCGAACAGCCGAATCCGTTTTATTGATATGCTGCCCACCAGCTCCTGATGCACGAAAGGTATCAATTCTCAACTCCGCTGGATTCAGCGTAACCTCGCTGATTTCATCAGCCTCAGGCATAACGGCAACGGTACAGGTTGACGTATGAACCCGCCCTTGTGTCTCAGTCACAGGAACCCGTTGCACCCGGTGACCGCCGGATTCAAATTTAAGGCGGGAATAAGCACCCTGACCGATAATTTTGGCAATAATCTCCTTGAATCCTCCCATGTCCGATGGGCTTTGCGAGATGACCTCAACCTGCCAATGCTGCCTCTCTGCATACCGTGAATACATGCGAAATAAATTACCCGCAAACAGTGCTGATTCATCGCCACCTGTACCGGCGCGTATTTCCAGAAAAATATTGCGTTCATCGTTCGGATCCTTGGGAAGCAGTTGTTTCTGCAACTCGGCTGCGATTTTTACCAGCTGTTCCTTGCCTGCCTGTATTTCGGATTCGGCAAATGCGCGCATTTCAAGGTCTGCATGCATTTCTCGCGCAGTCTGAATATCCCGTTCGCTTTTCTGATACGCATGATAGAGTTCTACGATGGGAATAATTTCCGCATGTTCCCGTGTCAATTTGCGGAAATTATCAAGATTGGCAGTAATTGATTCACTGCTCAGCAGTTGGTTTAATTCCTCCAACCGCACACTCAAGCGAGTGAGCCTGGCTGTGATGCTTTTATTCATTGAGGGTGGTGCAACTGATAGAGCCGATTAATCAGCTCAACTAATTCGTCACGTTCCTCAACCGTTGCATGATTCAATGCGCTGGAAGGCACATGCAGAAATTTGTTTGTTAGACTGTTACTGAGCGATTCCATTACTTTCTGCGGATCTTCGCCTTTTGCCAATAGTTTGCTGGCACGCGCCAGTTCATGGCGTCGATAGCGCTCACCCTGATCACGTAGCGCCCGGATCGTTGGTACCAATTCACGCGTTGCCAGCCATCGCATGAAATCCACAACATTGGAATCGATAATGGTTTCCGCCTGTGCGACC
The DNA here is from genome assembly GCA_038043005.1 of Pseudomonadota bacterium. Classification (GTDB taxonomy): domain Bacteria; phylum Pseudomonadota; class Gammaproteobacteria; order Burkholderiales; family Nitrosomonadaceae; genus Nitrosomonas. The sequence goes on along the minus strand of JBBTCY010000072.1, from coordinate 1,996 downwards.
GCATTCTGACGTGAATCCAGGCCTTCTTTCACAATCTCTGACAGATCATCAACATAGTAGAGAAATACATCATCCAGTTCGGCAACCTCAGATTCAACATCTCGAGGAACCGCCAGATCAACAATAAAAATGGGACGATGTTTACGAAGCTTGATAGCACGCTCCACCATGCCTTTGCCAAGTATCGGCAAAGGACTGGCCGTACAGGTTACAACAATATCATGCAGCGCCAGTTGCTCCGGCAGGTCACTCAAAGTAATCGCCTGCGCATTACTAAACCGGCCTGCCAATGCTTCAGCACGCTCAGTTGTCCGGTTAGCTACCGTAATTCGCTTTGGATTCCGTGCCGCAAAGTGATTGGCACACAATTCAATCATCTCACCTGCGCCGATAAACAGCACGCGTTGTTCGCTGACATCACCAAAGATCCGTTCGGCCAGACGCGCTGCTGCAGCGGCCATCGATACGGAATTTGTACCTATTTCTGTAGAAGTTCGTACTTCCTTGGCCACAAAAAAGGTCCGTTGAAACAGCTTGTGCAGCATCAAGCCTAGCGTACCGGCGTGTTCCGCCGATTTTACAGCGCTTTTAAGTTGCCCAAGTATCTGCGGCTCGCCCAGCACCATGGAATCAAGTCCGCTGGCGACTCGAAACGCATGTTTCACCGCCTGTTCACGTGGTAACTTATACAGATACGGCTCTAACTCTCGCGATTGCATATGATGAAAATCCGCCAGCCAGAACATAGCGTCTTCAGGTTTATCCGTACAGCAATACACTTCGGTGCGATTACAGGTGGAGACAATGGCCGCCTCTTTTATCGGATTACGCCCAACCAGATCGTGCAAGGCATCTTCCATCACATTTTCAGGAAAAGTGACCTGTTCACGCACATCCAATGGTGCGGTAGTATGATTAATACCGAAGGCGAATAACTGCATGGAAAGTAAATATAACCAATTGGTGAGAAATAGATAATACGTTATTATAATAGGCGGAGTTCTTAAATACCATCAATGAAATAATTCAGATCCTATTTATCTGCATTTTAATTCGACAATCCATTTATATATTAATGCCATACCATAATAGGAATGGTTGAAATACTATTTTTAGGCGAACCTTCTATTATTCTGTCACTATAGGATAAGTAAATCAGCACATTCCTCTTTGCGTCATAAAAGCGAACCACCTGTAACGATTTAAACAATAGTGATGTGCTTTTCTTAAATACTTCCTTGCCATCCGCGTGACCATTCTTTATTTTTTCAGGCAACGTAATCGGACCAATCTGACGGCAGGCGATCGATGCATCCGAAGTATCTTCAGCAACGCCGACCGCTCCACCCACTCCGCCAGTTTTTGCTCGACTTAAATAACAGGTTGCACCTTCAATATCAGGGTCGTCGAATGCTTCGATCACAATTTTGTCATTCGCACCCAGTATCTTAAATTTGGTTGAAACACTGCCAATTTCTTCCGCCATCAGCAAAGCCGGCATGCACGCCATAAACACCGGCATGAGCACGAAATTTATCAGTCTTCTTTGTTTTGTCATATTCTGCATTAATACAGCCTCCTGTTTATTTACGACAACTTTCCTAAAATCATTTATGGATTGCATCAATGTAAACCTGCCTCATTGCATAATCGTCTAATCGATGTAGGGCTAACTTCGTTGGACTCGTTTATCAATTGTAGGAAAGATTCATAGGGAACCGGACGACTGAAATAGTAGCCCTGCTGCAAATGGCATTGATGATCCAGTAATATTTGCATTTGTTGTTCGTACTCAACGCCTTCCGCAACAATAGCCAATCTACGATTATTGCCAAGACCGATCATTGCCTGTGTAATCGCCACGTTATTAATATTCTTAAATTGCTGTCGCATGACTTGCGATACATTGTACGCCATTTGTGCAACCATATCCTTCTTGTGCAAATCATCAAATAGCAGAACAAATTCGTCCCTTCCCCAGCACGATGACCTAGAT
>JBBTCY010000071.1:0-3782 GCA_038043005.1 Pseudomonadota bacterium | reverse complement strand
TTAGTACTGTCGTGCACGGCGTACTGTGTATCAATCAAGTGATTCTTTTCTGTCCAGACGGCAGGAAACTATGTTTTTTCCAGTTTACCCAATTGTTCATTCAACTGATTCAGCTTCTCATTAAATGCCGCCAGTCGCTCTTGTTCTTGCGCAACCACATCGGCCGGTGCGCGTTCAACAAAACTGGGATTAGCCAGCTTTATCTTTGCTTTGTTTACTTCGTTCTCTATCCGCGCAATTTCTTTCGCTAATCGTTCACGCTCTACGGTCGCATCCATTTCAATTTTCAGCATCAACTTAAACTCACCGACAATGGAAACCGGTGCATCGATATTCGGCAGTTCAGACTGTTTTATTTCAATCTCCGATAGCTTGGCCAATGCCAGCAGGTAAGACGAATATTCTGTCAGGGTTTGCAAATCGCCAGTTATCAGCAGCGGAACTTTCTGCGCCGGCGAAAGATTCATTTCGCTGCGCAAGGTACGACAGGCATTGATAAGCTCTTTAAGTCGAACTATATACTGGATGGCCTGCGCATCGATTCTGGATAAATCCGCCTTGGGATAAGGCTGGCACATAATGCTTGCACCTTCTTTACCGGCCAGCTGCGCGACTTTCTGCCAGAGTTCTTCGGTAATAAAAGGAATGATCGGATGAGCCAGTCGCAACATGGTTTCCAGCACGCACACCAGCGTATGGCGCGTTGCACGCTGGACGGATTCCTGCGGACTGTTGAGCTGCACCTTGGCAAGCTCGACATACCAGTCGCAATACTCATCCCACACAAACTCATACACTTCCCGTGCCGCCAGATCAAACCGGTAATTGGCAAATGCCTGTTCCACAGCATTCTCCGCCTGCTGAAGCCGGCTGATCATCCATTTGTCCGCGATTGAGTACGACGATTGCACTGTATTATCATCCAACCCGACATCTTTACCCTCACAGTTCATCAGCACATAACGCGTTGCATTCCACAGCTTGTTACAAAAATTCCGGTACCCCTCGCACCGCTGCATATCAAATTTGATATCACGACCATGTGAAGCCAGGCTGGCAAATGTGAATCGCAGGGCATCCGTACCAAACGCAGGGATGCCATTTGGAAAATGTTTTCGTGTATTTTTCTCGATCGATTCCGCTTGCCTGGGATTCATCAGTCCTGTGGTACGTTTTGCAATCAGATCAGGCAATGTAATGCAATCGATCAGATCCAGCGGGTCCAGCACATTTCCTTTGGATTTACTCATTTTCTGACCTTCAGCGTCACGGATCAGACCCGTGATATAGACCTCCCTGAAAGGTACTTTGCCCGTGAAATGCAGCGACATCATGACCATCCGCGCCACCCAGAAGAAAATAATATCGAACCCGGTGATTAGCACAGACGTTGGCAGGAAGGTCTTCAATGCCGGCGTCTCATCCGGCCAGCCCAATGTTGAGAAAGGCCACAGTGCAGACGAGAACCAGGTATCCAGTACATCGTCATCCTGTGTCAGATCAGTTTTACCCGAAAGCTTCTGCGCTTCTTCCAGATTATGCGCAACCGTGATGTTGCCATCTTCGTCGTACCACGCCGGAATGCGGTGTCCCCACCACAATTGGCGTGAAATGCACCAGTCCTGAATATTCTCCAGCCATTGGTTGTAGACGTGACTCCAGTTATCAGGAGTAAATTTAACCTCACCGCTTGCAACCACCTCAAGTCCACGCCTGGCCAGCCCTTCCATCGCCACATACCACTGATCTGTCAACATGGGCTCAATAACCGTATTGGTCCGATCGCCCCTCGGCACCATCAGCTTATGGGGTTTGGTCTCAGTCAGAAATCCCTGCGTTTCAAGATCCGTAAGGATCTTTTTCCGGGCGTCAGCACGATCCATGCCTTGATATTCTGTCGGGGCAAGATCGTTGATTTTCCCATCCAGCGTGAAGATGTTAATAGGAATCAACCGATGCCGCTGCCCCATCTGATAGTCGTTGAAATCATGCGCTGGAGTGATTTTTACACACCCTGTACCAAACTCGGGATCAACATAAGAATCCGCAATGATCGTGATTGTCCGTTCACATAACGGCAATCGCACATGACGACCTATCAAGTGCCGGTATCGTGCATCTTCCGGATGAACGGCAACAGCCACGTCCCCCAGCAGGGTTTCCGGGCGTGTCGTTGCAACGATCAGTGCTTCCACTGATCCTGTTTCTGCTTTATCCATGGGTTCAAGCGGGTAACGGATATGCCATAATGATCCGTTTTCTTCAACCGAGATCACTTCGAGATCAGAAACAGCTGTTTGCAATACAGGATCCCAGTTAACCAGCCGCTTACCCCGATAAATCAGTCCCTCACGATACAGACGCACAAATACTTCATTCACAGCGCGTGACAGTTCAGCATCCATGGTAAACCGTTCGCGCGTCCAGTCACATGAGGTGCCCAGGCGCCGCATTTGTCGTGTGATGGTCGAACCTGACTCCTCTTTCCATTGCCAGACCCGTTCCAGAAATGCTTCGCGCCCTAATGTACGCCGATCAAGCTTCTGCTGATCCAGTTGACGTTCAACCACGATCTGAGTGGCGATACCCGCATGATCCGTACCGGGTTGCCACAGGGTATTGTCACCCAGCATGCGATGATACCGGGTCAGCGCATCCATCAGGGTATGCTGGAACGCGTGCCCCATATGTAACGTACCCGTAACGTTGGGAGGCGGCAGCATGATGCAGTATGCGGCGTTAGCATCCGTCGTTGCCGGCTTGAAATAACCGGCTGATTCCCAATTGGAATACCATCTATTTTCAATAATTTTCGGATCAAAACTTTTTGCGAGTTCCATGGAATTAAGCATTAAATTAAAGCGTTATAAAGGTTGCTATTATAGCGGATGGGATAATTGCACGTATGACAAGAACCGGCGGGTATGGAATTACTTGATCTGGTTTCTCAGTCGGTTCTCCAAAGCACATGCCAGTGCTTTTCGATCCGCTGCACCCATTTTTATCCTGGCGTCTTCCAGTGCGGCATCAAGAAACCGCTGCATCGGCGTCAGGATCTCGGATTTCGATGAGACATCCGATGAACGCAGCAATACGACTTCGGTGAGTAACGGTATCTCACTACCCGTTCCGGCTGTATCGTCCTGTGTCGGCATGGGTCGCCCAGTCGATGTGACAGGGAAAGGCGTTGCGCTGGATGTATCACCTAACACTGTGCTTCGGTTCTGGTATTTATGCAGCAAGAGATTGAATTTAGACAGAATCTCTTCATCATTAAAATCCGTTTCATCAATCGTTTCCGTATCACAATTATCAGTCATGGAACACTATCATCCCGTGTTAACAATCCGTCTGATCGGCCAAATTGTAATGATTAATCTCATACCCACCCTCCTGATAAAAACGATAACGACTGCGAGCAGACAGTTTATCGTCATGAGAAGTCTCTGCGATTTCAATTACCTTCTGAAACTGATCAAAAGAAGGCGGACATTGATCGTGCAAATTGAGCAATACATCATATGATGCCATGCCCTGCGCTATCTTATTACCTAGAATAATCGGTGTGACGCCAATCAGTTGACTGTCTTCATCATCACGACAATGCGGTACAAAGCTGGTTGGGGAAAAAGTCCAGAGCAATCGATCCATCCGCTCAAGCATTCCATTATCCAGAGAGTAAACCATCACATTCAAGCTTTGCTGCATTGCCTTAACGCACAGCCGGCACGCTGTTTCCAGTTTATCAGCCGCGCCGGAATAGAATACTATCTGAGTCATGA
>JBBTCY010000070.1:0-5716 GCA_038043005.1 Pseudomonadota bacterium | reverse complement strand
CAGGGGTTCATGGCGGCAATCAACTGGAACTGTGCGGGGAATTCGGCCTGACGTGCAGCGCGGGATATGGTGATTTTTCCGGATTCCAGGGGTTCTCGCAGTACTTCCAGAACCTTGCGATCAAACTCGGCGAGTTCGTCCAGAAATAATACGCCATGCATGGCTAGTGAGATTTCACCGGGGCGGGGGTAGCTGCCACCGCCGACCAGTGCAATGCCGGAAGCGGTGTGATGTGGTGAACGGAAAGGGCGGCGTTTCCAGTTGCCAATATTAAAGCTGCCATGACTGAGCGATTGGATGGCGGCGGATTCCAGTGCTTCCGCTTCGGTCATGGGTGGCAGAATGCCGGGAAAGCGTGCTGCCAGCATGGACTTTCCAGTACCGGGCGGACCAATCATTAAAATGCTATGCCCACCGGCAGCGGCAATTTCCAGTGCGCGTTTTGCATGCGCCTGGCCCTTCACTTCATCGAGATCAGGATAGTGTGAACCATCGCTTTCATCGGATTGATCGAGAGCGCTTCTGTATATCGGGAGTGGTTCATGGTGGGTCAGGTGTGCGCAGATCTGCAGCAGTGATTTGGCTGCATAAATCGTGGCTTTCCTGACCAGTGCCGCTTCTGCCGCATTCTGCTCAGGCAGGACAAAACTGCGGCCTGATTGGGATGCGTTGTAGGTCATGGCCAGCGCACCGTGTATGGGGCGTAATTCCCCGGTTAAGGCGAGCTCGCCAGCCCATTCGTATTGATCGAGCTTGTCGTGGGGGATTTGCCCGCTTGCTGCCAGAATACCCAGTGCGATGGGTAAATCAAAACGCCCGCTTTCCTTGGGAAGGTCGGCAGGTGCCAGATTAATGGTGATACGCTGAGCGGGGATTTTGAATTGCGCATTTTGCAAGGCGGCTCTGACGCGATCCTTGCTTTCTTTGACTTCCGTATCAGGCAATCCTACGATGGTGAAACTTGGCAAGCCATTGGCGATATGGGTTTCCACCGTGACCAGCGGGGCATCGATACCTGACAATGCCCGGCTATACAGGACAGCAAGTGCCATGAGCGGAGTGGTTATCCTGAATGCGCTGGTACAGGCAGGTTAATCAACGGGAGAGAATAAATTATTGCATCGAGTTCATTTACTCTGATCTTCCTGGGCCGGATGCGAGGCAGTTTTCTTTTCGGTTGATTTGTGCGTGGATTTGCTCAGATGCGCTTCCAGTTCGGCAACCTTGGCTTCCAGGGCTGTTAATTTTTCACGCGTGCGCTGTAACACTTCCTGTTGAATATCAAATTCATCGCGCGTAACCAGATCAAGCCGCGAAAAGGCGCCTGACAGCATAATGCGGATATTTTTTTCGATATCCTTTGCCGGACTGTTTTGCAGTATCTCGCTGACCTTATTGTTCACTTCATCGATTAAATTTTTATTCAACATAATTGTTCTCCGTGATTTTTGTTCTGCTGCCGAGTCGGTTGGGAATGACCACATCGTGATAAAATCTTATACTTTCAAATCGTGGTGAGCCATTTGGTCAATCGCAATAAAGCAGATTGATAATTGATATTATATCGTGATACAAGAGCTTATTATCACCTGTTATTGACTAAGGTTCCACTTTTATAGGCGAAACTCCCTGTTTCGCAATTGAAGTTGCACATAGGCGTAGTTTTAAAAAATTCATTGATCTGGAATCGGAATGGAACGCATACAGTTACTGAAAGACTGGGTTAAAGGGCAATTTCCCGACAAGCTGTTTACAGTGAAGGCGGTATCGGCAGATGCCAGTTTCCGGCAGTATTTTCGTATTTTCGTTGATGGTCAGACATTTATTGTCATGGATGCGCCGCCACAACAGGAAGATTGCACGCCTTTTCTGCAAGTTGCCGGAATTCTGGCAATGACTGGCGCTCATGTTCCCAAGGTGTTGGCAAAGAATCTGCATCAGGGCTTTCTGCTGCTCTCGGATCTGGGTAATACGACCTATCTGCAGGCACTTACTGCGCAGATGGATAAGGCCGATCATTTATATAAAGATGCTGTCGATGCGTTGATTAAAATGCAATCGTCGCCCCATGCCGATAGTTTGCCGAAATATGATGAAGCGCTGTTGCTGCGCGAATTAAATCTGTTTCCGGATTGGTATATCACCCGACATTTGAAGATTGATTTAACAGCTAAACAGACCGGGGAGCTGTCTGCCATCTTCGAACGGATCTTAAAAAATATTCTTGCTCAGCCAGCAGTATTTGTACACCGCGACTATCATTCCCGTAATCTGATGGTGACGGCGCCCAATCCCGGCATTATCGATTTTCAGGATGCGGTGCTGGGTCCCATTACCTATGATCTCGTATCGCTTTTTAAGGATGCCTACATTACCTGGGATGAGGAACGGATTCTGGACTGGACGGTTCGTTATTGGGAAAAAGCTCGTCATGCGGGATTGCCTGTTGCCGCTGATTTTGCGGATTTTTATCGCGATTTTGAATGGATGGGTGTGCAGCGGCATATCAAGGTGTTGGGTATATTTGCGCGACTGTACTACCGCGATGGTAAAGAGGCCTATCTGAAGGATATGCCGCTGGTGATGAATTATCTGCGCAAAGCGTGCGAACGCTACCGTGAGCTTCATCCGCTGCTGAATCTGCTGGATGAATTACATGCGATAAAACCGGATCAGAAAATTGGCTATACCTTCTGATGGGCACTCATTTAAGGTGATGTTGCTTGCCGCAGGGCGGGGCGAGCGAATGCGGCCATTGACAGATACAATGCCCAAGCCGTTATTGCAGGCAGGTGGTCGCTCGCTGATCGAGTATCATCTGGATAGTCTTTCCGCTGCAGGCTTCAGAGAGATAGTCATTAATCACGCCTATCTGGGTAAGCAGATCGAAGATACGCTGGGAAGTGGCGAGCGTTATGGCGTTTCCATTCAGTATTCACCGGAACAGATCGTGCTGGAAACGGCGGGTGGCATTGCCAATGCGCTGCCACTGCTGACCAGCGGATCAGGTAATCAGACATTCCTTGTGGTAAATGCCGATATTTATTGTGACATTGATTTTTCTTTGCTGTTGCCCCGGCTGCAGGCCATGCGATCGAATCCGGATAATCCGCTGGCGCATCTGCTGCTGGTTGATAACCCCGCACACCACAGCGAAGGGGATTTTGCATTAAACGCAGATCAGGTTAATCTGATGGGAAATAATAAATTGACATTTAGCGGCATCGGGATTTATCAATCCACGCTCTTCGCGAACGTCAAGCCGGGTGCGGTCATGAAACTGGCGCCCATACTGCGTGATGTGATGCAGGACGGGCGGGTAAGTGGTGAATATTTTTCCGGCCTGTGGATGGATATCGGGACACCGGAAAGACTGGATCAATTGCATCAGCAATTAGTGACGGGTCGCACAGGAACCACATAACAGATTGATAAGGGTGCCTCTAAAAATTCAAAGTTCTAAACAACACGAGGCACGAGCAAAAAATGGTTACGCAGCATATGTATGATATGTAAGGAAACATTTTTTGCGAACAACAAAGTGTTGTGACGAAATTTAGATTGATTTAGAGGTACCCATAATTACTGACAGAATCACTTTATATTCAATGCTTACATGATATCAACAGTTTCCTTTATTGCTCGCCGCCGCTCAATGGCGTCAGAAATGCAGGCCGGCGTGGCGATTATCCCGACAGCGCCGGAGCGGTTGCGTAATCGCGATGCGCATTACCCCTATCGATTTGATAGCTATTTTTATTATCTGACTGGTTTTCGCGAACCCGAGGCTGTTCTGGTGATTGTTGCCGGGACGGATAAATTACCGGCCCGGCATATTCTGTTTTGCCGTGAAAAGGATATGGAGCGTGAAATATGGGATGGTTTCCGCTATGGACCGGAGGCTGCAAAAGAAATATTTGGTTTCGATGAAACGTATCCCGTTTCCAGACTCGATGAATTACTACCCAAATTATTGACGGATCAACCGGTTGTTTACTCCGCATTGGGCAATGATCCAACATGGGATCGGCGCATTATGGGCTGGATTAATCAAGTGCGTGAACAGGCGCGCAGTGGGGTAACTGCACCTGCGGCTATTCGTGATTACCGGTTAATCGTGGATGAAATGCGTTTGATCAAGGACGCAGGTGAGCTTCAACTGATGCAACAGGCAGCCGATATTTCGACGCAGGCGCATCGCCTTGCCATGCAGGCAACGCGTCCGGGAATGCGCGAGTATGAAGTCGAAGCTGAGTTGCTGCATACATTCTATCGGCATGGCGCACAGGCGCCGGCCTATACCTCGATTGTTGCCGGTGGCGCGAATGCCTGCGTGTTGCATTATGTCGGCAATAACGCCGAGCTGAAATCAGGGGATTTATTGTTGATTGATGCAGGCTGTGAGTTGGATGGCTATGCTTCAGACATCACGCGGACATTTCCAGTGAACGGGAAATTCACGCCAGCTCAAACCGACATCTATCAACTGGTTCTGGCTGCGCAAGCGGCGGCCATATTCCAGGTGAAGCCGGGGAATCACTGGAATGATCCTCATCAGGCGGCGTTGCAGGTGCTGGTACAGGGTTTCATTGATCTGCAACTATGTCAGGGCAGTGTGGAGGGTGTGCTCGAATCCGGTGATTACAAGCGCTTTTATATGCATCGAACGGGGCATTGGCTGGGTATGGATGTTCACGATGTCGGTGAATACAAGCAGGCTGGAGAATGGCGGCCATTGCGACCCGGCATGGTGCTGACCGTTGAGCCGGGATGCTATATCCGTCCGGCGGATAATGTACCGGAGCAATTCTGGAATATCGGCATCCGCATAGAAGATGATGTGGTCGTGACGCAGACCGGCCATGAACTTTTGACAACCGCAGCACCCAAAGTAATAGCGGACATAGAGGAGTTGATGCGATGAGCGATGAACAGAAGAAAATTATTATTAGCAGGATATCAGGGTATCGTCAGAATGAGTCGGGAGAATTTGAACGGGTACCGATTTCACCCGTCAATCGCTGGATTGCGCTTGCAATACTCATTCCGGTTATTGCGTTAATGGCAGTGCTGGGTGTTTTCTTTTTCGCAGCTTTCATGGCTTTGCTTGCTGTTGCCGCCGTGGTCATCGGGGTACGGTTCTGGTGGTTGCGCAGAAAATTTGAGAATGAAACGCAGCAACCTGGAGGTTCGAGTCGGCAGACTGAAACGGATCGGGCGATCATTATCGAAGACGCACAGATTATTGAAGAAACCGAGATTCATCGAACCAAAAAAGAGAAATAATGGGAGCGGTTCTGATGGATGTTTTTCATGCGCGTTGGTTGTCGCGATCTGCGTTCTTCTTGTCACGGCTATCAAGCCATGCTGCCTGGCTATTCAATGATGCGCATCGACGTCGCGATATGATCTGAGGGATTGTTAATAACTGGTTTTTCCAGGATTGAAAGATCACAATACATGACCGGCCGATTTCTGGTCTGGTTTTTACCATTTCTTTTCAAAACGTCGTTCCTTCTGATTACCCTATCGATGCCCACACTTCCATACTGGCGCCTTTCTGGATTTTATTTTTTTTATTTTGCCTTCATTGGTGCATTTTCACCCTATTGGACTTTGTACCTCCAGTCACTTTCCTTTAGCGCATTGCAGATTGGTGTGTTGATGTCGCTGCTGCTGTTTACGCGGATTTTCTCTCCGGCTGCCTGGGGATGGC
>JBBTCY010000069.1:4370-8001 GCA_038043005.1 Pseudomonadota bacterium | reverse complement strand
GTGGCGAATATGTCGCGCGCTTATCGCGTCAATCTGAATATGCTGGCTTCCGTTGCGCTGTTTACGGGCGCTTTTCTGGTCTTTTCCACACAGGCATTATCGGTGATCCGCCGCCGTGCCCAGTTTGCGCTGCTGCGCGTATTAGGTTTGACGAAACGACAACTCCTGCGGCAAATCCTGCTGGAAGGCGTTGCGCTGGGAAGTGTCGGTTCCCTGCTGGGATTGGCGTCAGGGTATGCTGTTGCCGTTCTGGCGATACGATTCTTGGGCGGCGATCTGGGCAGTAATTTTTTCCCCGGCGTGAAACCCGATATTCATTTCGATATAGCGGCGGCCATGGTATTTTTCATGATCGGACTGGGTGTTACCTTACTGGGCAGTATGACGCCCACGTGGGAAGCAGTCAGAACGAAACCGGCTGCCGCGCTGAAGTCAGGCAGCGAAGAGGCGGCGATGACGCCATTGTCAAAACCCTGGCTGGCGTTGGGCTGTTTATTCCTGGCTCTTTTGTTTACACAGATGCCGCCGGTTTTTGATCTGCCCATATTTGGCTATTTGTCGATTGCCTTGTTATTAATCGGCGGCATTGCATTGATGCCACGTTTTGCCGCCTGGGTTTTTTCTTTCCTGCTGGGCGCCATGCAACGGTTTATTACAGGCGTGATTCCAACGCTGGTCCTGTCACGGCTGGCTAATGCGCCGAATCAGGCTTCAATTGCACTGGGGGGCGTTCTGGCCAGTTTCAGTCTGATGGTGGCCATGGCAATTATGGTGACCAGCTTTCGCGTATCGGTTGATGGGTGGCTGACCCATATCCTGCCGGCGGATCTGTATGTCAAAGCAGCTTCAAGCGGTAATCAGGGAGGTTTTCAGCCGGATGAACAACAGGCAATCGCTGCCTTGCCGGGTTTTGCGCGGGTTGATTTCTTTCGTTCGCTGCAATTAAAACTGAGTCCGGATCGTCCGGAAATCACGGTCCTTGCCCGTCCGATCAATCAACAGGACCCCAGTCAGACTTTGCCACTGACGGATGACAGGATTGCACCGGATTTGTTGTCGTCGGATACAAAACCCATCTGGGTGTCGGAAGCGATGGTTGATCTCTATGGATACACCGTTGGCAAGCGGGTGATGCTGCCGATCGGCGCAAGTACGCATGAATTTATGATTGCCGGTGTGTGGCGTGATTATGGCCGTCAGTTTGGTGCCATTCAGATGCAATTGACCGATTATCAATCCCTGTCGGGGGATTTGAGTATCAATATGGTTGGATTATGGATGCAGGCTGATACTGCGACTGAAAAGGCAAACACTCTGTTGCAGCAATTGCCATTCAGCAACGCGTTGGAAATATCAAGATCCAGTGATATCCGTGCAGTGAGTCTGGAACTTTTTGACCGCAGTTTTGCCATTACCTATTTGCTGGAGATCATCGCGGTGGTGATTGGTCTGTTAGGGGTGGCTACCAGTTTTTCTGCACAGACATTGGCGCGCGCCAAGGAATTTGGCATGCTGCGCCATATCGGTGTTACGCGTCGGCAGATTTTCACCTTGCTGGCGGCCGAAGGGAGTTTTCTGACGGCTCTGGGGGTAATGCTGGGTTTTGCGCTGGGCTGGGGGATCAGCCTGATTCTGGTGTTTATCGTCAATCCACAATCTTTTCACTGGACGATGCAATTGCATCTGCCCTGGCAATGGTTGATCTTTATCGCCGGAATCATGCTGGTATCAGCGGCAGTGACCGCATTGATAGCGGGTCGTCAGGCAGTTTCTGGTAATGTGATTCGTGCGGTTCGGGAGGATTGGTAATGCCGGTTTATAAATTCAGCAATAAGGATTGGCTGTCTGCACTGATGGCTATTTTATTCACCTTGTTTGCAGTGACTGCCTTGGCGGAACCGGTAAAATTCGCGCCGGTTGTGCCGGATCATGCGCTGGTTTTTCCGAAAGATTATGGCGCACACCCTGATTTTCGCCTTGAATGGTGGTATGTGACCGGTTGGCTGGAAACCCCGGATAAGAAATCATGGGGTTTTCAGATTACTTTCTTTCGCTCGGCAACAAGCCATCACCCGGACAATCCCAGTCAATTTTCTCCCAGGCAGCTCATCATTGCGCATGTCGCGTTATCAGACCCGGCTGCGGGGAAGTTGATGCATGCGGAAAAGGTAGCCCGCGAAGGGTTTGATCTGGTTTATGCCAGGCAGACCGATACGGATGTCAAGCTGGATGGCTGGTACTTTGTTCGTCTGGAAGATGGGCGTTATCAATTGGATATGCAGGCGGATAACTTTGGTTTGCAGCTATCGCTGACACCGACGCAGGATATGATATTGCAAGGAGATAACGGTTTCTCGCGTAAAGGGCCAAAACCTGAGCAAGCCAGCTATTACTACAGCGAACCGCATTTGCAGGTAGCGGGCGTTGTGACTCGTCAAGGTAAACCGGTATCTGTGACAGGCAGTGCCTGGCTGGATCATGAGTGGTCATCAGAGATTCTGGATGCCCAGGCGGCGGGCTGGGATTGGGTGGGAATCAATCTGCAGGATGGTTCATCACTCATGGCTTTTCAGATCCGTAACAAGGAAGGTGACAAGTTTTGGGCCTATGGCACGTTGCGGGATGCGGCGGGCCGGGTGACGCAATTCACGCCAGAACAGATAGAATTTACGCCGCTGCGCACCTGGCGATCGCCGCATACGGACGCAGTATATCCGGTGGCAATGCGCATTCGCACCGACAAAACAGAATGGCAAGTGACGCCCTTGCTGGATGATCAGGAACTTGATTCGCGTCGGTCTATTGGCGCCGTCTACTGGGAAGGGGCCGTGACTGTGACGAGAGATAATGAGATTGCCGGACGTGGTTATCTTGAATTGACAGGTTATGTAAAACCTCTGGATATGTGAGATGCGTTAAATGATTTTTCGGCGTAAGAGTGATATGGGCATTTGGAGCTGGAAAAGTCTGGTGTTGGCACGATGATCGGGATGATCGTGACGTTAGCCGGACTGAATCACGGTTTGATAAATATTGTTAAATATATTATTACAGGGGTGTTCGTAGCGGAATGTGCCATATATAGTGGCTTCCATGCTGCCAGACAGGTGATTCTTTATCGCTGGAGAGACAATATTTCTGGTTCTTAAAATTCCAGTACTTTCATTATGGGAAAATCTGCGTTAGAATTTGCCCACGTAATGGCTGAAATAATGAATGACTATTACGAAATGACTATGGGCGCCTGGTTGCCTGCACGAAGAAATGGGGCTCGAGTGCAAATGGAAACAAGGGAGATTCTATAGGAATTTATAACACAGCCATGATAGTTATTGGGTTGTGAAAGCAGAAGGGTCGATTTTCGGCTTTTAGTAGGTGAAGTTTAGTTAAATCAAAGCAATAAACTTAAATAAGGAGATTAATTATGAGCGAAACAAACAGAAGAGAAACAGATGCACAAGTCCTGAGATTGTTCTTCATTTGCACAGCAGTATTTGTTGCAATTGGTGCTGTTGTCTGGAGTATGGGAGGCTAAGACCAAGAAAGATTTATTTACTTTCCGGGTGGCTCAGGTTTTTATACTGATAAATTTGATCCACAAGCAGATTTTTCTGTCGGATGAATCAATCTT
>JBBTCY010000069.1:0-4270 GCA_038043005.1 Pseudomonadota bacterium | reverse complement strand
CTCCCCATATTTTATTAGAACTCGCCGTCTTTAATGTACGGTTGTGACCACAGGATTACCTGCATGAGTACAGATTTGCGCCATGCATCCTGCATGCGATCCACATCATCGCGTGAATGGCCGCCTTTCTCCAGGAAAGGACGCAGTGTTGTGGTGATTGGAATTAACAGTGCGAATATGTAATGCACATGAATAATCGGCACTGCTTTGACGTTATCGGTACGGTTTTTCTTGGTGCTGTGGTGACGTAAGCCGATTTCGTGTTGATAATTGAGCCAGTCTTGGTCATAGTTGGCGTTTGCCGTATCCAGAATCCACTGACCAAAACGCTTGCGAACAGCACCCAGATAGTCCATGTTGGGTTTTCCATCTGCGGCATTGGTGAAGTAGTGCAGCAGGAATGGTGTTGAACCAACGAAGCCGTACCAGACATCCAGAATCTGCTCAGTCTGACCTTTCAGGACATCGTGCGACATCTTCAGGTAGCGAACGTCATCATCGCTAAATAATGTTGCTTGCTTGAGCTTGGCAAAATCATCCATCGATACGGGGGATTTTTTCAGTTCGGCGCTGCCATGGGTGTAGCCGGGTATATTTGAAGCTGACATATGAGTTCCTCTTGTTAAAATGTTGAATCATATTACCATAGCTGACTGATGATATAGTCAAACTATGCTTTATGTATCATGCGGTTATGCAATGAATTCGTATTAAACCAATCTGTAAGCGGATAACTGGGTAATTGGTGACAGGCGGATTTTACCGGATTAATGATTATTCCAGGAAGTCTTCCCGTTCTTTAGATTCTTGCTAACAGGTTTTTACTTCAGTGTTTTTTTTCTGCATGATATTTCTTTGTACTGGCAAGATGGTTTTGTTTTTTCACGTATTTTACTTGCCCGCTATCTTGCCAAGCTGAATTTTACCAACTTAGAATCATAACTCAAGCGCTATTTTCAGAAGCAGGTCGAAGCGCTGTGCAAAGTTGTTTTGTCAGGCATTCAATAACGCATCCAGCCAGACTTTCCAGTGATTATACTTTTCGGATAATGCGTGATTCTGATGCTCGACTTTAATTCTCTCGGCTTGCCGGGGATGTTGAATCTTTAATCCGGCAGCGAGCAGCGCAGCACCTTGCAGGCTGGTTTCCTTTTGCTGGGCGTGGTAAACCGGGAATGGCACGCATTGGGTTATGCCTTGTTGCAGGCAGACTAATTCAGAAAGTCCGCCAGACAAGTAAACGTGCCTGATGGGGGATTGCCGGTGGAACTCTTCCAGAATCCGTGAAACCCGGAAAATAATCGCTTCAAGCAGCAGTACGGTAATCTGCTGTGTCGTCAGGTGCGTTGTCGATTGGGAAAAATAAACACCCCACTCGGCGCGAAAGTAAGGTGCGCCCAAGCCGCTGGGTTCTGCCAGGCAGAAGATACCGTTTGTCGCCAGATCCTCGCGACAGCAATCGCCGACAGGATAAGGCGCCAGCGCGGCTGCAATAGAATTGAGCGTTCCTTCCATGGCGCTTTGTACGCCTCGATTATCCTGATAAACCAGAGTGTGCAGATAGCCATCGAATATTGACTCGGCTGCATCCACATAGCGAATAACAAAACCGCCCGTGCCCAGATTGACCAATGCTTCGGTTGGATCATCTGTGACACTGGCGATGAGTGCGGCGGATTGATCGCCCACACTGGCTTGTAGCGTCAGTCCGTTAACCAATGGTAGCTTCAATGCAGTAGAAGGCCTGATTGACGGCAATGCAGATAATGGAATGTCAAATAACCGGCACAGGCGGGGTGACCAGTGTTGCTGATGAATGTCCATGAGCAGCGTGCGTGCTGCCATGGAAGCATCGGTGAGATAGTGTTGGCCATTCGTCCAGCGCCAGATCAGAAAAGTATCCAGAGTGCCCACCTGCCATTCACTAGTCACAAGACGTTCGCGCCACGCCGGATTATCCTGCAGCAGTGTACTGAGCTTGGGTGCAAAATAGTAAGGCGTTAAACGCAATCCGGTAAGGCGCCGAATGGTGTCACCGGATTTTTGCAGGCGATCACAGCACTCCTTGCCTCGATTGTCCTGCCACGAAATCAGTGGCGTGACCGGCTGGCCGCTGGTTTTGTCCCATATCAGGAAAGACGAGCGCTGGCTGCATAACCCCAGCGGCGGGCGATGATCGGTCTGCAGGAGGCATGTGTTCAGTACCTGCCAGGCAGTGTCAGCATAATCCAGTGCATTGCTTTCATAACAGCCAGCGTGTGCGGTGATTGCAGGCGCTGGCCGGATAACGATATGGCTGAGATTGCCGGATTGATCCATCAATGCGGCCTTGATGGATGTGGTGCCGAAATCCAGCGCAATGGCTGAAATTATTGGAGTGACCATCGTTTCTGACACATGTCGACTTCTTGACTGATGTCTGCTTCATCCCAATTCATAGTGGTGGCGATTCGTGTTGTGATGTGCTGTAAATCATTCCGGGTGAGATTGGTCAGGATCAATAATGGCAAGCGGCGGCGCAGCAGGTCATCCAGATGAACGACCATCTCGGTGCGGGCGCAGTGCAGTAGATCGGCATCGATAAATGGGAGCGAAGGAATAATGCGTTGGACTGATTCAGGCGTTGCTTCAATGCTGCGAAAGATCGCATCGACTTGTTTGCCGTGGCGGCGAATCAGCCACTTCGCACTGTCCGCATCAATACCCAGACGAATGGCTTGTGCTTGTGCAGCCAGTGACCATTCCACAAAACTTTCCTGGGGCGCCCATGGGAATATTCTATCCTGAGTGGCACACG
This sequence comes from Pseudomonadota bacterium, assembly GCA_038043005.1. GTDB lineage: Bacteria > Pseudomonadota > Gammaproteobacteria > Burkholderiales > Nitrosomonadaceae > Nitrosomonas. The sequence goes on along the minus strand of JBBTCY010000069.1, from coordinate 1,473 downwards.
CTGCATCCAAACCCAGTTGTGCACAAACTGTATCCACAATGTGGGCGGCATCTTGCCGCGCTGACGTTATCTTGCCGCCTACGGAATAATGCACGCCATGGCGCGTGGATTTCAATGCCCAGTCGCGGCTGACGGCAGATGGAGAGTCGGTGGATGCAAGCCGGTCAGGTCGTCTCAACACGCGCACGCCTGCAAAACGACCGATAATATCAGCCGCTGTCCAGGGAGTTTTCAGGTAATCATTGACTGCAGCCAGCAAATAGCTGACATCGGCTTCATCAACGGTGACCCGATCCAGATCACCGGTGTAATCGGTATCGGTAGTACCCAACAGGGTTAATCCGTACCACGGGATTACAAAGAAAACACGCCCATCGGATTTTGCGGTGAGCAGCAGCGCCTCATCAGCTAATACTGCCGGCATAATCAAGTGTGCTCCTTTGGCCAGGCGACATTCGCTGCGGTTTTGTTCGATGTCAGTCAGCCATTGCCCGGTTGTGAAGACAATCTGCCTGGCAGCGATTTTCTGTTCAATCCGGGTCAGTTGATCCTGAATTACTGCGCGATACGCTTGCTCATTGATTTCCTGCAGGTTAGCCAGTTTGCAGTAATTCACACAGACTGCACCGGCTTCCATGGCGCCAGCGATCAGTTCCAGCACCAGACGCGCATCATCGGTCTGGGCATCTGCATAAGTGAAGCCGCCAGTGAGGGCCTTCTCATTCAGAAAAGGAAAGTGCGCAGCGAATTGTGTGCGGTTAAAATAGCGATGACGCAGGGTTGGGCTTATATCACCCGCCATAAAATCGTACAGCGTGAGTCCGAGTTTCAGCTTCCATCGACCGATGCGCTGGCGCGAATACAGCGGCACTCCAAAACGCAGCGGCCAGACGCGATGCGGCGCGACTCTCTGTAACATCTGCCGTTCTTTAAGCGATTTGCTGACCAGTTTGAAATCATGCGTTTCAAGATAGCGCAGGCCGCCATGAATCAGCTTGCTGGATGCAGATGACGTGGCGCTTCCCCAGTCCCCCTGCTCGACAATGGCAACCGTCAGACCGCGCAGAGCGGCATCATATGCAGTCCAGGCGCCATATATGCCACCGCCGCATACCAGCAGGTCGAATGACCGGTTTCTCAGCGATGAGAACTGTCTGTTCATGTATCGCGAATCATCAGCGCCTTATGCGGCAGATCACTGATGAGAATGTCAACGCCCAGTTGCAATGCCTTGTTTATCTCTTCATCGCTGTTGCACGTATAAGTGGCGACGCATTTATCCTGATTCCGCAACAGATCCATCATCGCCTGGTCAAGCGTGCCAATCGGCAGGCACAGTCCGTGCAGGAATGCATGCGTACTGAGAACTTGCCGGGCATCCGCAAGGGTTTGCTCGGATTCAAAGTTATAAATCAGGGGGAAATCAGGGGTGTGCTGATGTGCGGAGCCCAGACTGGCCAGATTAAAGGAGGC
>JBBTCY010000068.1:0-3807 GCA_038043005.1 Pseudomonadota bacterium | reverse complement strand
ATAAAACGGCATTTGCGCTCCAGCACCGGCAGTAATGCGCGGTCATTATGCTGAGTATTACATGCCAAGGGTTTGCCGAACAGCGTAGGATTGCCGAAAGTGAAATAGGGCTCGTGCGTGCTGTAGCAGTGCGTGATATTCCGGGCAAAGAAATCAGCGAGATAGCTGGTGCCCGAGCGGCCGCTGGCAAGGGTGAATAGTACAAGCTGAGTGCTGCGCATACATTGTTTCAGGAGGCTATCGCCTGCTCAATCACTACATCCGCCAGTTTTTTCTGCAACTGACCGGCTTGCGCGATGCGGGATTTGAGCTGGTTGCACAGGGCCATCAATTGGTCGACTTTGGCTACGATACGGTGTTGTTCGGCGAGAGGTGGAATAGGAATTAAAAATTTAGCGATATTCCCCATGCTCAAATTAGGTCTAGCATTATCGACTTGTTTATCAAACATATATCCAAGGCATGTTTCGCTGTTAAAAAAATGTAATAGAAATGCGCTTAGTAAATTTAAAGTAGAAATTCGAATAAGGCAAACCGCCTGGTTTATATTTGCCAGAACATCAAAATTATATACAGCAGTTCTACCGATAGATGCACCGACAATATTCATTAAAAAATCTCCTCTTGCTAAGATTGACCTTGGCTCTATTTCATTGAATTTCTTTTCAACGTACTTTGGCGCATTAAGCAGCAGAGAATAACTACCAACATTTTCGCTAGTAATAAACATGACATCTTCACGATTATCGGTATAGTTCACACCCTGCCATTTTGGTGATGATCCTTTTGTAATAAGGTTCGTTAGCTCATCTAACCTCACCCACTCCCACCCCTGCGGCAATTCAAATGGTTTTTCCTCATCCGTTATCGGCGGTAGTGGTTTATCTTTCTTGATCTTTCCCTCAGCAATCAACTTGGCTTTTTCTGTCTGTATGCGCTGCAGCAATTCACTGGCCGGTTCATCGTCCGGGTCTTGCGGCACGAGTTTACCCATCAACGCTAGTTGCAACAGGGTTTGTTTGAGCGCGTCGATGCTGGCTTCGGTGGTGAACAGCGTGTCGAAATGCATAGCGATGCGCTGCCAGTTGGCGCTGAAATCATCCGCGCTGTGCGATTGGGTCAGTGTGCCGAGCAGGTGGCTCACCAGTTTTTCGTGCGCTGCGGCAGCGTTGATGTGCTGCGTTTCCAGTTGATCGCACAGCGTCATCAGCTCATCGACTTTGGCGACGATGCGGTGTTGTTCGGGGAGCGGTGGGAGTGAAATTAATCCAGAAAAAAACTGACTATCATTAATAGCAGGATATGCGATACCCATTTGTACCGACTCAACATAACGAATGAATACAGGGCTACGAAAAAAGTAAAGGAAGTATCTTGATGGCATTAAACAAAATGGGTGAATAACTGCAAATGCCGTACTTGCAATTGGTTCAGGTAAAAATTCTTCTTCAATCACTGCAATATTCAGAAGATAAGGGCGAACGGTCGAATAAATAACCGTGCCTTCCTTAACCATTTTTCTAGCTCGCGATGGTGCATTCTGAGGCTTAACTAATGTGGGTGAGGAGATAATTCCGCGCTGGCTGTCTATCGCTGATACTTCAATGTATGTGAAATCAGAATCAGGAGTTTTTTGTCCCCAGTCATGACCGATACTTCCAATACAAGTCCACTCCCACCCCTGAGGCAATTCAAACGGCTTTTCCTCATCCGAAATCGGTGGCAACGGTTTATCTTTTTTGATCTTGCCTTCCGCTATCAGCTTTGCCTTTTCCGCCTGCATGCGCTTCAACAATTCACCAGCCGGTTCATCATCCGGGTCTTGAGGTACCAACTTGCCGCGCACCGCCAGTTCCAGAATCAGCTCGCGCAGTTTTTTGATGCCGTACACATTCACCCCATTGCCGCCATTGCGGCCACGGCCTGATTTCTTTGCTGTTCCGGCAGATGTCCAGATGTCGAGTTGACCGGTCAACAATGATGGTATGGCGTTCATGCTTTGCCGCCCTTGGCGGGTAATTGCGGCATGGCGCGCTTCATGAAGGTATCAAACAAAGGCACGGTAAATGCCGTGTCGCCGTGTGCCGGGCTGTAAATCATGCCTTTTTTCATCAAGCTGTCGCGCAGGGGGGCTACGGTTTGTACCTTGACGCCCAATACGGCGGCGACATCGCCGGAGCGTTGCGGTTCTGCGCCCAATTCAGCCAGAGCGCGCAAATAGTTTTTTTCACGCGGGGTCAGCCGATCAAAGCGCACACGGAAAAAATTGGCGTCGAGACGCTCGATGATCCTGGGTGTGGCGCGTTTTACATCGGCCAATTGTACCGGCGATTGCGGCGCATAATTCCAGGACTGGTAGCCCCATTCTTGCAGAAAATAGGGGTAGCCTTGGGTCAGGCGGATGATTTCATCCAGCGCTTCGTCGGTGAAATCGGCCCCCTCTTTCTGCGCCGGTTCTCGTAAGGCCTGGCGTGCATCATCCGGCGCCAAGGGGCCCACTTCGGGAAAATCAAACAGGCGTTCGGCGTAGGATTTGGAGTCCCCGGCCAGTCCGGCCAATACCGGCAAGCCGGCACCTATCAGCACCAGTGGCAAGCGCTTTTGCGCCATTTTGTGCATGGCCATGATCAGGGCGCTCAGCTCCTTGGCGGACAAATACTGAATTTCGTCGAGCAAGATGGCGACAGGGATTTTTCTGTCCTGTGCAGCCTCTGCCACAGCGATGAACAGCTCGGGCAGATCGGCTTCCAGATCCCCGCTATCGGCAGTCCCTGCTTCCGCTTCTATATCCAGACCGATTTCGAGATCACCCAGCGTTATTTTTACGCCATTGACAAAACCTTTCAGCACGCGCAAACCGCGCCGCACCTTGTTACTTACATTTTCCATGCGATCTAGGGACAATAACAGCTTGCGCAACGACGGTGCCAGCAAGGCTATGAGTGACTTGCTTTCATGCGCTTCCACCAAAATAGTTTTGTAGCCAACCTGCTCCGCCAGGTTTTCCAGCTCATTGAGCAGCACGGTTTTACCTACGCCGCGCAAGCCCACCAGCAAGGCGCTTTTTTCCGGACGGCCCTCACGGACGCGCGCCAGCAGTAGTTTGATCCTGTCAATCAGGGCGCTACGGCCTGCGAGTTCGGGTGGCGGAGTGCCCGCGCCCGGCGAAAAAGGATTGCGTATTTCATCCATTGTTCAAGTCCCTTTTTTAAGGCTGTCTGTATTTATAGGAAAGTATATCAAATAATTAGTAACTAATAGTAAACCATAGTAACCTTAGATAATCTTTCTATTGAATAACGATCAATGGGAGTTACCAAGCGCCTCTTCCAGTATATCTTTCAACCGCCCGCGCAGTGCGGCGATGTCCTGTTGCATGGCGTTGTATTGCGCCAGCAGCACATCGGGATCATGAATTTCCTGCTCATCGATGTGCGGGTTTTTGCAATCGAGGTTGTAGTTACGCGCCTGGATGTCTTGCAGGCTGACTTTCCAGGCATATGGGTTGGCTTCACGGTTTTTGAAACCATCAGCTTCCTTGCCCCACCAGGCGGCTTCGGCGTCGAATTCTTCGATTTTCATCGGCTTGGTTTTGTTGTAACTTTTTACGCCGGGCGGGTAAGGGTGCTCGTAAAACCAGATGTGTTGGGTCGGTGTGCCCTTGGTAAAAAATAGCAGGTTGGTTTTGATGCCGGTGTACGGGCTGAACACGCCGTTGGGCAGGCGCACGATGGTGTGCAGGTTGCACTCTTGCAGCAGTTTTTCCTTGATGCGGGTTTTGATGCCTTCGCCGAACAGGAAGCCATC
>JBBTCY010000067.1:0-7076 GCA_038043005.1 Pseudomonadota bacterium | reverse complement strand
CTTGATCAACAGATCATGGTTGATTCTGCCGGCACGCATGCCTATCACATCGGTGATCCGCCTGATCCGCGTGCACAACGCTCTGCATTGCAGCGTGGTTATGAAATGCATGATTTACGCGCACGCGCCGTTCAACAGGATGACTTTATAGAATTTGACTACATCCTTGCGATGGATCGGGATAACCTGGCGATATTGCAGGAAAGATGCCCTGCACAGCACAGCAATAAAGTCAGCCTACTGATGCAATACAGTCGAGGCACCAATCTGGGAAAGGAAGTCGCTGATCCCTATTTCGGGGGTCAACGGGGGTTTGAAGAAGTACTCGATATGGTTGAAGAAGCGAGCCCAGGATTGCTCGAGCATATCCGCAGCAGTCATATAAAATAAAAGAATCCGTTCAAATCAATATTCATGTTCCGTATGATCAGGCTGCTTCAGCCTTTTTCTCGTACTTAAACTGCCCTGCTCCTTGGACAACATTTCGTACGAATGACTCAAACATCAGTAATGTCCACAGGGAAGCGTTGTAGTCACGTCTTCCCGATTGATGATGATCAAGCATCTCTTCTAAAAACTCCATATTAAAGAAACCCGTTTCAGCCAGCACAGGCCCCAGTATTGCGGCACGCACTCTTTGCCGCAACGCGCCTCTGAACCAGTCGGCCAGTGGTACAGAAAAACCCATTTTATCCCGGTAAAGAATATTATCTGATAAATGTGGCTCCAATGCTTTCTTGAAGATATATTTGCCGTTATTCCCTTTCAGCTTCATTGAGGATGGAAGGCTTGAAATCCATTCGACCAGCTTGTGGTCAAGCAACGGCACCCTTACTTCCAGAGCGTGCGCCATACTGGCTCTATCCACTTTCGTCAGAATATCGCCAACCAGATAGGTCTTCATGTCCAGATACTGCACCTGCGACAAAGGATCTTCCGTCGGACACTGCTGTGCGTAGGTTTGCAAAACAGAGATCGCCTGATATTCATTCAGACTATGTTTAAAGGCAGGTGAAAATAAGCGCTGGCGCATTTTATCGCCCATGATGGAAACGCTATGGAAGTATCCTTCGACCGAATCCCGCGCCAATGCCTCAAAAGTCGACTTTGCACGAAAAACCTTGGGCGCCCAGTCCGCTTTGGGATAAATATTTCCTAACAGACCAAATAAAGGTTTCCGCAGCCCCAGCGACATAATGGATCTGAGTTTCTCTTCGTACAAATGCCAGCGGTAACGGCGGTAGCCTGCAAAATTTTCATCACCCCCATCACCGGACAAAGCAACCGTCACACGTTTCCGTGCCAGCTCACACACACGATAGGTCGGCATCGCAGAACTGTCTGCAAAGGGCTCGTCATAGAGCAATGCAAGCTTATCGATCAGATCAAAATCATCCTGTTCAACTTGCTCCACCTGATGGTTTGTATGATAACGATCAGCAACTTCCTGCGCATACCGGGATTCATTAAAAGCCGGGTCACCAAAAGAAATCGAGCAGGTATTAACCGGCTCATTCATCAAACCACTCATCATCGCGACGACTGCACTCGAATCAACGCCCCCGGATAAGAAAGCACCCAATGGTACTTCGGTCATCAAATGGATATTAACTGACTCACGCAGCAGCACAATCAGCTCTTCCTGAGCTTCTTGAATTGTTATTGAGTCATTCACCTTAAAGGGCACATCCCAATACCGCCTGGGTTGCAACATGTTCTGCCCGCGATGCAGTATCAGATAGTGTCCCGGCAGAAGTTTGCTGGCATACTTAAAAACTGTTTTTGGTTCTGGAATATATCCGTAGGAAAAGTAATCTTCTATCGCACAGGGATCCATTTCACGATCAAAATCCGGATGAGCCAGGATTGCCTTAAGCTCCGAAGAGAATATAAACAAACCATTTTTCAGCAACGCATAATAGAATGGCTTGATCCCCATCCGATCCCGCGCCATAAAAAGCGTTTGCTGATTCCGATCCCACAAACCAAATGCGAACATACCCCGGAAACGATCCACACATCGTTCTCCCCATTCTTCCCAGGCATGTACAATGACTTCGGTATCGCAATGCGTTCTGAAACTGTGCCCCAAGTCAATCAACTCCTTCGCAAGATCCTGAAAGTTATAGATTTCACCGTTAAAAATGACGACCACACTGCCATCTTCATTGAAAAGCGGCTGCTGTCCACTCGACACATCCATAATCGATAAGCGACGATGCCCCAGTCCCAAACCTGCTTCAGTATAAATTTCCCCCTCATCCGGTCCACGGTGCAATTGGGTTTGATTCATGCGACCCAGAAGCTGCTGGTCTATTTCATTTTTACCATACAGATCAAACAGACCAACAATTCCACACATTCCTGTTTCCTCTCTTAGAAATTCTTAATTTAATCACGGAATTTCATTAATTACCCTTACGGTCAGGAACCGACGCATCCATTCAATCACATCAATGACGCGTGCAGTCTTCATAGACTTTCTGGTAATTCGATACCATCGTTGTCAGGCTGAAACGCTCTAAGGCAGTCTTTCTCGCTGCCTGGCCATGTTTCTTTAATTCATCAATTTTCATGATATACCCAGCCAGCAATTCCATTAAACCATCCACATCTTTCGGTGAAAAGAAACGCCCATTCAAGCCTTCTGTCACCAGTTCAACATTGCCGCCTACACGCGTGGCAATCACAGGCAATCCTGTTGCCATTGCTTCCAGTACCGTATTGGAAATACCCTCTGCCAGAGAAGGCAGAACAAAGATATCAGATGCCTGTAATATCACAGCGACTGAATCCAGACTACCCGGAAACCAGACGTGATCTGACACTCCCAGTGACACAGCCAGTCGTCTTAAATCTTCCAGCAAAGGCCCATCCCCCACAATAGTAAGGTACACTTTTGAATGATAGGCTGGATATTTTTTCAGAAACCCGGAGAAAGCCCGCAACAACGTCTGCTGATCTTTAACAGCCTGAACTCGCCCCACCGTACAGATCACTATTTTTCCATCGCCTATAAAATGATCCGGTAATACACCTTGCGGTTTATGGGTAGCCGGAAAAAACTTCCCAGTATCGACGCCATTATATATCTGCGAGACTTTGTCAGGCCTAACACCGACCTTGTTAAGAATGTACTGTTCAATATCCTTGGATACCGTAATATAGCGGCTCACCAGCGGCTTATGCAGCCGCCTCAGCCATATCAGTTTAGCATTCTCGCCGTGCAGATCATCGACATCCCTGCCATGTTCACCATGAATACAGTGACGAACACCCGCCAGCCGTGCCGGCAATAATGCATCCAACCCGGAGAGATTGCGGCTGTGCACAATTGCAGGTTTCAAGGTTCTGCACAAATGATACAGATCCCTTCTGACAGTCCATATTCCACGATCAGGCCGTTTGAGCGAAATGATGTCAATATTTCTTTGCGTAATCCGCCGACTGAAGTCTGAACTATGGTCGATACAAACGATGACGTGCCGAAAGCGGGATTCCGGCAGTCTGTTAATAAGATTAACCAGACCATTTTCCATTCCGCCTATTACCAGGTGATGAATAACATGAAGAATCAACGGCGGAGCGCTGTCGACCATTAATAGCCCTCGCAGCGATTACGAAATGCCCAATCCGAGAATTCATAATGTATACCGCTCCGTACGATATTAAAACGATCAATTGTATTAATATTGACCCCTCCATAAGCTGATAAGCATGCGGTATAACCCGCTTCTTTTACGAGCTGCAGACGTTGTGGCGTCATATGGTGACGACCACCATACGGATAGGCGAACATCACCTCTTGCAGACCAAGTTCCCGCCTGACATCCATGAGTGATTGAGTAAGCTCAGAACGAACGGTCTCCTCAGCCTCACTCGCGCAATCAATATGGTTTACAGAATGAGAACCTATGGTGAAGCCTTCATCTCGCATGATTCTAAGCTGTTGCCATGTCATTACTGGCAATTTAGGGTTTTGTCGCCTTATATCATGTGGAAACACATCCCCACGATCTATAATGCCTGTCGAAACAAAAAAAGCTGCTGGAATACCATGTTTCAACAAAACAGGAACAGCATTCTCATAATTATCTAAATATCCATCGTCAAAAGTAACACAAACCATAGGCTTTGCAGATACTTTAATATTACTATCATGAATTAACTCATGGATTGACAGCACATGATAATGACGCCTGAGCAAGGCCATTTGCCTATCGAATTGTTCAATCCCTACAGTCAGGTTATCGCGGGTATCATCACTCACCCGATGATATAACAGCACAACTATTTTTGGCTTTTTAAGGGAAACTGGTAACCAGCGCTGGTAGCATATCCTTGTAAAAAAGATACTGTCTTTTAGATACCTAAGTAAGGATCCTGGCAGAGCCAACTTCGCTTGCATTTTACGATTGAGGCTGTTTATCTGTTCCAGAGTCGGCTTTCTGTAAGTTTTACCACCCGCAGTCTGCGGCACTGCCTGGGCCGTATTTTCAAGAACTGCTTTCACAGCAGATGACATTAAATCACAACCAACTTCATCTAAGCTAAGTTGTAAACCCTTCAGATTGGAAAAAGGTTGCTTCTGAATAGTATGCTCTTTCACTACAGCCCCAGAATCCAGCTTCTCATCAACCCAATGTACAGAACAACCGACTAAATCAATATCATTCCATAACTCCCAGAATGCGGGCGGCATCCCACGAAAATCGGGTAATTTACCTTTGTGTAAATTCAATGTTCCAAGTTTTGGTATTGAAAATAGTACTTTCTTGAGAATGGGAGCAGCCAGAGAAATACCTAGATTTGGTGAGAATGTTTGTATGGCTTCTAATGTATCAGCACCATGAATATCAGAAACTGTAAGGATTGTAATATTCGAATACGATTGAAAAGCTTCTTGACTGTAATAATACCCTGGATCTGTTATCGTAAGCGGTTCTAGCTTTATGGAGAATACAAGTTTGAATATCTCACCCAATTGATAAGGTATCCAGCGCAATCCATTACGACAAAGATTTCGCCATTGATTTTTCAATAGTACTTTGAAAGTCTTAACAGGTGAGTGTATGACAATCAACCATGATATATCTGGAATTGCCTGGTTAATTCTCAGAATTCCCCGTCGCACGGCATACGATAAATCACCAGTTAATACCACTATCTTCGGGTTTTCCATTTTCCTTGCACTGTCGAAAGCGATCTTCCCTAAAACAAAATCCATTAGATTATTCAAATAAACAATAACTAAAGGATTCACGAAATATTGATATTCTTATAGAGGCTTTTTATTTCAAGAAATTAGGATTCCTAGTCAGGAAGTGTATTGTCAAGCCCTTCCAGAATCATCGGTTTCATATCCATGATAAATTGCCTTAATTCCTGCACTGCCTTATCCATATCAGTGTCAAAAGGGGTTGCGATAATAATTTCTGCGGCGCTGTCTCCCTCATCCAGAAGTTTATTTCTGGCAAGAATTGCCTTGGCAAGGTAGGGACTTGTTGTCTCACTATCACCCAACCAATACCATCGCCATACCAGCAACCGGGTTGATGCTGACTGCAAGTGATTCTGCGTCACCATTATTTTTTCTGAACCGATATCAACAGTTCGTCTGATTTGACCCACACTGCGCCAATGTGCATCGATTTCCGGCACCATTATATTACCGGCATTAATCAGCTCCTGCCCCTGCTGTTGATTAAAATAGAAAGTCACATAGAGACTGACCGGTTGATCGCTCTTTTGAGAGTAGCTCTGACGATATTTGACCGGCGTACCGATATAGACCGGCTCCCAATCAGAAACGGGATTGGCGTGAATATTCCATGCTGGATTCAAGATGACAATACTTGTATCAGGATTGATCGCCTGAGTTGTGCTTTTTTCAAGATAAGCTGCATAAATCGGCCATATAAAAGTAACAATTAATGCCGCACAGGCAATAAACAAGGTTTTCCTGATGGAAGTCGTTTCACGGAGTCCTCTGGTAGAGTGTGAATCCTGTTCTTTTATCGTGTCAGTATCGTCTTCACGCCAGAATGAGCCAACCCAGAACAGGAGCAGCATGACAAGACCGAAAAAGACCCACCCGTAGATCAGGTGATCCACTCCTACTGCCAGTTGCATATCGCTTAAATGACCAGTCATCACGATCAGATAAGCGCGAATGCCATTGGCCAGAATTGGAATAGCAATGGAAAAACCAATAAATATCAGCCGCCTGTTTAAACTGCGATAAGTCAGGTATGCATAAAGTGTTCCGAGTGTTACGGATGCGATTAAATAACGTAATCCACTGCATGCTTCCACTACCGACCAATTTCCGCTGGGAATGGAAAAGAAAGAGCCTTCGCGATAAACCGGAATACCGCTTAACTGGAGTGCGCGGATAGTAAAATCTGCCGTAAATTCAATTAAAGGGGGGATTAATACTTCACCAAAAGGAACTGCAAAGAATAAATATCCCAGTGGGAAAGCAAGCGCCAATAAAACCCTGTAACCAAGAATCGCAGCAACAGTAACGGGTATCATGGCAACAAGCACATATTGCGCCAGTACCTGAACACTGGCCATTTCAGCAATCAACCAGAGAAATCCGAGCAAGCCCAGAAAGAAAATAGCCGAAGGATTCGACTGATGATGAAGCACCATCAATCCGTGGCGTCTACTCCAGATCATGTAAATCGCAAAAGGCACGATAAGAAAACCGTGCGCATAGGTATCTGATCGGTACCATGTCACGACCATGGACCAGGCTGTCTGATAATAAGCCCCCAGCATACTGACGATAACTGCAATGGTAATGACTGCCGCCAGACCCAGACCATTCTCAGGATGGGAACCATTACTGGCCTGATTAGTGGTTACCAGTCTGTTCATGTTAGATAGCTTCGCTGGCTGGTATCAGAAGCTGATCAATCCGAGCTAGACTCTCAGGCCAGCCGTAATCTGCCAGAATTCTCTCTCTCGCCGCTTTACCCATGTCTTCACTCTCATTTTCCATGACTAGCTGAACCGCCTGATTTACAAATTGCGCTTCATCGCCAGCAACAAATAATTCTTTCCCAGGA
>JBBTCY010000066.1:0-12536 GCA_038043005.1 Pseudomonadota bacterium | reverse complement strand
AACGATATTATCTTGGGCCTTGCCTCCAGCGGCGCGCATTCCAACGGCTATTCGCTGATCCGCAAGATTATTGAACATAAGCATGTCGATTTATCAGCCGATTTTAACGGCGAAAAACTCAGTGATGCCATCATGGCACCGACACGCATTTATGTAAAATCGTTACTTGAGCTGATCAAACAATTGCCTGTTAAAGGGCTGGCACATATCACAGGCGGTGGATTAGTCGAAAATGTACCGCGTATTTTGCCGGATCAGGTCATGGCTGTTTTACAGAAAGATGCCTGGACAATGCCCCCGCTATTTCACTGGCTGCAACACCAGGGTAATGTCGCCGATCATGAGATGGCACGTGTATTTAATTGCGGTATTGGCATGGTAATTGTGGTCGCTCCCGATCAGGTTGAAACGGCCATAAACAGTTTACGCGCCTCTGGAGAAACTGTCTGGCAGATTGGAGAAATCAAACCACGCATGACAAATCAGGCAGCAACTGTTTTAGTGTAAATGCATACCCCTACAACCGCATCATGAAATCACTGGTCATTCTTATTTCCGGCCGCGGCAGTAATATGCAGGCGCTGCTGGAAGCTGGGCTTCCAGTAGAACACATTGCTGTAATCAGCAATAATCCGGATGCATCCGGATTAGAAATTGCCAGACGATACGGTGCAGAAACCAGTATCGTCGATCATCGTGCATTCCCAGACCGCCAGGCATTTGATAGGGCACTGGCAGAAAAAATTGATACCCATCAGCCAAAACTGATTGCACTGGCAGGTTTCATGCGTATACTAAGCGATCGCTTTGTGCAACACTATCAAGGCCGGTTAATGAATATTCACCCGTCGCTGTTGCCTGCGTTTCCCGGTCTGGATACGCATGCACGCGCGTTGCGGGAAGGAATCAAGATTCATGGCTGTACGGTCCATTTTGTCACGCTGCAACTGGATCATGGCCCCATTGTTATACAGGCTGCCATCCCCGTATTACCTGAGGATACCGAAAAAACACTGGCTGCCCGGGTTTTACAGCAGGAACACCGTATCTACCCTCAGGCTGTCCGTTGGTTTATGGAAGATCGGATCAGATTGGATGCGAATCAGGTTGAAATAGTAGATTCCTGTGTCAATGAAATAGCGCTTTATTCGCCAGGATTACCCGAATGAAATTCTTACCCCCTGCTTTTCTATTGTGGATACTCTGTTTTCCGGTATTCGCCACAGATATACCATCCCGCGTTGATATCAGCTACTCTGTCACAACGGATATTGGCCAGGGAGAAATCAATGAAGTGATAGAAATTAAACATCATGCCAATGGCACGCATACTTATAGCATTAACAGCGAAGCGCAAGCTACCGGCATCTACAAACTGATAGAACCAGGCAGCATTGTTCGTCATAGTGAAGGCACCGTTACAAAACATGGTTTAAAACCTACTCGTGCCCATGAAAAACGGGGGAAAAAAGAGCCCAGCATCGCTACATTTGATTGGGATAATCATACTGTAACACTCCAGCACAAAGGGAAACAGGAACAGGAAAAATTACCGGAAGGTACTCTGGATCGTTTAAGTTTATCCTACAACTTCATGTTTTCCCCTCTGCCCAAGTACCATGCCGAGATATATGTCACGGATGGCCGCAGCCTGAAACTGGCACGTTATACAGTAACCAGGGAAACACTCAGCACACCGATAGGAGAATTTGAGACAATCGTCTTAACACGACACTACGAAAAAAATACCAAGATCAGAAGAAAGCTATGGCTCGCACCAAACCACCACATGTTGCCTGTTCGCATTGTTTCCGTAGAAGAAAACGGTCGTGAACTCGATAAAATGGTCACCGGTATTAACATCAATTACAAAGCCAGTCATTAGTCCGATTGACTGACTGATAAAACATACACCAGGAAATCAATGCACTTAACGCCCTTTCAGCTGGACTCCGCTATTGTTGCACTCCGTACTGTACTCCCTCTGGAATACCCTGCTGATGCAATCCTGCGACGTTTTTTCCAGGAAAATCCCATGCTCGGCGCACAAGATCGTGCATTCACCGCGGAAACGGTCTTTGGTATATTACGTCATCGCTTTTTCCTTGAGAGCCTTACGACGCTTATAACCCCTCGTTCACTGGTTCTATCTTACCTGGCCAAATTCCAGGGCATGAACCTGCGCGAATTGACCCCGTTGATCAGTGAATCTGAAGCGAAATGGCTGACAGAAATCAAGGCCATCAAACCAGAATCACAATCACTGGCTATCCAGGCAGAATTTCCTGAATGGCTGGTTGAGAAATTAAAGCTATTTATGTCTGATGAAGACATTCTGAATTTGGGATACTCATTACAGAAACCCGCACCGCTTGATTTACGGGTCAACACATTCCTTGCAAAGCGTGAACAAATCCTTGAAACACTCAACCAGGAAGGCATTGAAGCGCAGAACACGCCATTCTCACCGTGTGGAATCCGTTTAACGGGCAAACCTGCAATCAATCGCCATGCGCTCTTCCTGTCCGGGAAAATTGAAGTACAGGATGAAGGCAGCCAGTTACTGTGCTACTTGCTTGCACCCAAACGCGGCGAAATGGTCGTCGACTTCTGCGCGGGGGCCGGCGGAAAATCCTTGCTGCTAGGCGCATTAATGAATTCCAAAGGACGCCTCTACGCTTTTGATGTCTCTGAGAAAAGATTGAGCAACATGACACCGCGCTTCAAGCGTTCCGGCTTATCCAATCTGCATGCCCAGCGCATCACGCACGAAAACGACATCAAGGTAAAAAGACTCACCGGGAAAATAGATCGGGTGCTGGTTGATGCACCATGTAGCGGCCTTGGCACTTTGCGCCGTAACCCGGATTTAAAATGGCGTCAATCCGCTCAAAGCATTGATGAACTCAAGGTAAAGCAGACGACCATTCTATCTGCCGCAGCCAGCCTGCTCAAACCCGGCGGCCGACTGGTGTATGCCACTTGCAGTTTCTTGCCAGAGGAGAATCAGATGATCATTCAAGGTTTCCTAGCCACACACCCTCAGTTCACGCTGCTGAATTGTTCTGAATTGCTCGCACAACAGAAAATATCGATTGATACCGGAGAATTTCTGCACCTGTCGCCACAGAAACATCAGACTGACGGCTTCTTTGCAGCCGCCCTAATCCGGAATGAATAAGTTGAGTACACCTATAAACTAAGCAGTGCCGCTTTTAGTTCTTTTGTTCCTATCCGAAGATTGCAGCAACACCGGCAGGACAATAAACACGCAAATCAGGGTCATCACTACACCAATGGTCAGAAGCAATCCCATACTGGCCGTACCTTGATGCGGAGAAAATATCAAGTTACCAAACCCGACCAGCGTTGTTAATACGCTGTAGAAAATGGCACGGGCTGTGCTGGTATGCAGTAAATTCTCATAAACCACACCCGTATTCCGATTTCTATGCACCAGATGCATGCTGCTGTCGATACCGATACCCAGCAACAGTGGCAATGCAATGATATTGGCAAAATTGAAGGGCATATTTAACAGAACCGTACTGGCACCGGTAAATAAGGCTGCCAGCAGAAGTGGCGTCAGTGTCAGCAGAGTCGACATGACATCTCTGAATAATATTAACAGCGCCAGTACAACCCCCAGCAATGCCAATGAAAATGCATAGATAAACGCATCCACAACCGCCTCACCCGCTTCCAGACTGATGACCGGTGCACCCGTCGCAGATGGGACAATTTGCTGCACAGAGCGCACGAATCTCCTCAGCGCATCATTATCATTAATATTCTCTGCCGGATAAACTGCCAGTCGATAGACGCCATCATGGCTATACCACTGTGAACTTAATGCAACCGGTAATGTTTCCTGCGTAATGGTCTGCGCTTCCAGTGCTTGCTGCAAACGCTTGATAGAGCCTGGCAACAGGCTGAGCAAATCATGATTGACTGCGTGCAGCAATTGTTCATTCTGACTTCCATCATCTGCTTTACTTTTATCCAGGCGTGTCAGCAAGTCAGTCAATGAGGTACTGAGTGCGCGTGCGGATATTTCCGCCGGATGACTGGGCCGTTCCTTAACAAACTGAATTAATGCAGCATTCAGCTTCGCCAGTGCTTCTTTCTGCTTCTCAACAGTATGTGGTGCTTGACTCCCGGAAGTTATTTCCGCAAAAGAAAGTGGCCCCAGAATTGTTGCCATTTCTTCGATCAGTATTTTCTTTGCTGCCTGATCATTCGGTACCAGATCAAGAATACTCACGACTTTAGTGACTTCCGGTAAATCGGCAAGGCGTCTGGCAATGTGTTCAGTTTCCTGGCGATTCCTGGCTATCAACGTAATATGCCAGGGAGATTCTTCCGTATTTTTAAGTAATTCCTGAAAAGTTTGTACTGATTCCGCGTGCGGGTTATTCAGATTCAACAGGTTATAGTCAAACTTGATCCTGGGTAAAGCCATCACTGATGCCACCACGGCAATAATGGTTACGACAATAATCAATCGTCGGGAATGCCTTGGCAAGTTCAATAGCCTGTTAACCGATTTAATCGACAGTGATGATTTTTTTACCGGAATCGGTAAAAATCTTTGCAGTGCGGGTATCAGCGTCAGCGTAACCAATAAACTGATAATCATCCCCGTACCAGAAATCAGGCCCAGTTCTGCAACACCTCGGTAGCTTGTTGGCATAAAGGCATAAAACCCGATTGCTGTAGTAATCGCACAAATCAGAAGTGACTGCCCCATATCACCGCCAACTTTATGCAAACTGTCTGATGCAGTGGGGCTGGACAGTTTGATTTCCTGGAGTCGCAGCAGAAAATGAATTGCGTAATCAACACCAAGACCAATGTATAAAACAGCGAATGCAATGGAGATCAGATTCAAATGGCCAACTGCTGCTGTTGCGAAGGCAGCAGTCAGTAATAATCCAATAATGAGGCTCAGCACTACCGCCAATACAGCACCCGCAGAACGCAGCGCGTTCAATAATACAATCGTCACCATTGCCAGTGCCAGCAAGCCGGCATCCTGAGCACCATGCATTGCGCTATTGAGTTCATCAAAAGCCAATGCAGCTTCACCCGTAATACGGATTTTCTCTGCGGCATCCGCGGTAAATCCGACTTCATGCGCTGCGGTACGAATCGCAGTAATCGACTGTTCCGCTGCAAACAGCTGAGTGTAATCAAGCTTGGGGCGGGAGAAAACCAATTCCTGATAAGTTTCCTTTTGTATTTCACCGCCCAACAGAGCCTGCCACGATAATATGCGGGGTGTACCGGTCAATTGCGCATTTAATGTGGCACTCACGCCAGCCAATACCGGTTCCAGTGCCAATTCACGACCGGTGCGCAGTTCATTCACTGCTTCCGTCAGAACTGATACAAAGGTATTCAGCGTGGGTTCGCCAGCAATTTTTGCTATCAATGGCTGTGCCGCTGCCAGATAATCCGAAACACGCTCCAGTTCCGGTATGCTTTTGTAGAGCAGGCCATTCTGCTCAAAAAAAGTATCGCCACCCAGGTAATAGGCTTCGTGGAAATTCCCGGTATCTTGCTGTAAATGGAGAGCCAGACGTTTCGCCGCACTGTGTACCTGTTCCGGTGTCGGCGCATCCAGTACCAGCACCATGGTTTCCTCAAACTGTGGAAATGATTCCTTATAGCGCTCATGATTCGCACGAAAAGGAACATCCGTTGAGAGCATATCCGTGGTGTCTGTATTGACCCCAAGATTATTGGCAATATAGACAAGACTCATTGCGGTCATCAATATTGCCAGCAGGATGACCCAGATTGCGTTCTGATGGGCAAAAAGAACCCAGCGCGCAAAAAATCGATAGCTATAACTGTGTGAAATTTTCACGCTTGAGAAATCCCTCCGAAGGGAAATAAGATTAATAGCTTATTATTAATTCTGCCGGGTCAGCGTAATTTTTTCCTTCAACATCTCGACCAATGCCGAGAAGCCATCCCGTTGCAGAATAGCTCGATACTCTCTGCGTTTTATCGCCAGATCGCTCACACCATCAAATAAAATATTAACAATACGCCACTGCAATCCATCCACCTGCTGCAGGACATAATCAAAATTCACAATACCGCCATCCGATTTCACCAGTTGACTGCGCACCAGTATCTGGTCATGTGGCAAAGCACGCTGTTCAATGATTTCAAACTGCTCTCCCTCATGATGGGTAAACTGGCCTGCATAAGTCGCCACACTCAACTGCCGGAACGTATTCATAATCAGGTTCTGCTGTTCCTGTGTCAGTTGCGCCCAATAGGTCGCACCTAATATTGTCTTGATAATCAAATCAAAATCATGCGATTGAGTGATAATGGGCGACAAAAAATCCAAACGTTCCTGATAGCTCAATCGACTGCCTTGGCGCATTGCCTGGATTAAAGATGTCTGCAAATGATGCACAACCTGTTCCGGGCTTTTAGATGTGGTATCGGATGCGGCAGATACCATGGCCACCGGCCACAGCAATACCCCGATCAAAATCCATTGTATTAGTTTAACTGTTTGTTTTGCTTTCATATCGACGATCCTTCCAGCAAGCACGCTCACCCCGCCAGTATCGTAACGCTGAAGTCCAGGTCATCGCAAGATACAGGGTTCCGATTACAGGCAGGGCAAATCCCCAGAGTGGGGAGCGGCGGTAGTAAATTAAGGTTGGCAAATAGGTAAAAAACATGGCTATCCATACCATGGCACTCACTATATAGTTTTCTTGCATCGGTTGCAGCAGACATGCAAATGGTGCAATCCAGAACATGGAGACCATGATTACTGTACACAGAGCAAGCAAAATTGGAGAATAGTTCAGTTGCGTATATGCCGTACGCGCTACCATTTCCCAGATCGGTTTTAGTGCCTGATAGCCGCGGTGAGTCCTGGCGGCATGGCTGAGTCCAATCCAGGTAGATAGCCCGGTTTGCTTGATACGTACCGCTAAAGTACAGTCATCGATCAGCGCATCATGCAGACTGGCAAACGCACCGATTGAACGCAATGCCTGCGTCTCAACCAGGACACAGCCACCCGCAGCGGCTGCAATCCGTGAAGATGGCTTATTCGCCAGTCCAAAAGGATATAGCAATTTAAAGAAAAAGATAAAGGCCGGCATTAATAACCGCTCGATGAAATTTTCCATCGGCGGCTCGGCCATCAACGATATGAGCGCCAGATTTTCCTGATACAACTTGTGCTTCAGTTCTGCAATAATGCCTGGCGCCAGTTCAATATCCGCATCCAGCAGCAATGTATAAGGTGTCTGAACTTCTCGCAAACCCTGTTCCAAGGCCCATAGCTTCCCGCTCCAGCCCACAGGGGGCGTAATACCAGAAATGACCCGTGCCCCATACCGCCTGGCCTGCTCAGCCGTATTATCAGTCGATTGATCATCAATTACGATGACCTGTACAACGCCCTGTGCAGTCACGCCAGCAAGGGTGTGCTGGATATAAAAACCTTCATTGCGCGCTGGAATTAAGACCGTAATATCACCGAGGGTCTTATCTGGATTAGCAGGATATTTTCCAATTTCTACCTGTTCACGGGTATTCCACGGTTGCCACGGAAACAGTATCAGTGACCACCAGCATAATGCACCAAAAATAGATACATACAGCAATAACTCCACCATCACTCCAGCTCATAGCAACTCTGTATCACTACTATCATTTTATACAGGTTATTATTTAATCAGTGTCACCGGGATATCCGACAGCTTCTTGGGGCTTTTGTTTTCTCCCATCGTCCATTTTGGCGCGGGTTCTGCCACCATTTCACCGGTTGTTCTGGGTCCTCTCAGCGATGCAATCAGCGCTTTCCATGGGTGTTGCAACGTATCTTCAACCGCTGTTGCTTCATATCCACAGTGCGCCATACATTGGGCACATTTTGGATTGGTTGCGTTGCCGTACTTTTCCCAAGGCGTCGTATCCAGCAATTCCTGGAAAGTCTTGACATATCCTTCATCCGACAACAGGTAGCATGGCTTCTGCCAGCCAAATACATTCCGTGTTGGATTACCCCATGGCGTACATTTGTAATCCTGATTTCCCGCCAGATAATCCAGATAAAGCGCCGAGTGATTTAATCTCCACTTGCGCTTTAACTTCTTGCCCAGTTCAAAAATACCTCTGAACAGTATCTTGGTATCCTGGCTTTTAATGAACACATCCTGCTGAGGCGCATGCTCGTAGCTGAATCCCGGTGCAATCGTAGCTGCTTCCACACCCAGCTCCATGGCATAATCCAGAAATTCGGCAACATCCTGCGGTGTTTCACCTTGAAACAAAGTACAGTTTACCGTAACCCTGAAACCCTTTTCCAGAGCCAGTTTTATCGCTTCCACAGCACGATCAAAAACACCTTCCTGACACACTGACGCATCATGCCGTTCCTTCATGCCATCCAGATGGATCGAGAATGTCAGATAAGGTGACGGGGTATAGTCATCAATTTTCTTCTTCAGCAGGAGCGCATTGGTGCATAAGTAAACATATTTCTTGCGCTTGATGATCCCGGCCACTATTTGCGGCATTTCTTTATGAATCAGCGGTTCTCCGCCCGGGATGGATACCATCGGCGCACCACATTCATCAACGGCCTGCATGCACTCTTCATAGGAAAGGCGTTGGTCGAGAATATCTTCCGGATGCGCAATTTTACCGCATCCTGCGCATGCCAGATTACAGCGAAACAAAGGCTCCAGCATCAGCACCAAGGGATATTTCTTGGCTCCTTTCAATTTCTGTTTAATTAGATAACTACCTACTGCAATCTGCTGACGTAAAGGGACTCCCATCAGTAAAACCTCCAAAAGTACTTCAAAAACAAGTTGATGATCTGTTGAATAACTTCAAATTAGATAAAACGATATTTTAGGTCAGCCCAACCAATGAGAAACAATCAGCTGTTGCGCTTTATATGCTGGGCAGCATGCCATAACCTGACGACAGCGGGTTCACAGACAACTAATCAGCTGATTATCAGCCACTAGCAGAGCCATTCTCGTCACTGGTAACCATCCCGCCAGCCTGTTAGCATACCCATTGTCTATAAACGCTGAACTATAGAACATGACTCTCTCTATAGCAAATTTTTTTAAGATTATCAGCGTGGCCAGGAATAAAGAAGCGCCTGTCAAGAAGCCACCAATTTACTTATCTTTTTCCGGGATTCTTTACAAATGATCGGTATCAGAAATAATCAGGGGCGTATGCCCCTGATTACCGAACTGCGGATTATCTTTTGCTTGACTAGAAAGGAACGTTCAGTGCCCGTAAAGTTTCTTTTGTTAACTTACCTACAGCAAGATTATTTTTTTTCTGAAAACTCTGAATTGCATTGACTGTTTTCTGTCCACTGGCACCATCCACAGGGCCTGGATTATATCCGGCATTTACAAGTGCCTGTTGAACGCCACGAATAATCTCAGGTGTTGCAGTCACAACATCAGCACCATCATTCACCGTTTGTTTCTGGGTGCCATTATTAATAGCAACCACCAGATCTGGTTCAGTTGCATCATCCAGTTTACTAACCGCTTCAGCATTAGCTTTCGATACTTCTGAGCTTTCTATGCTTTTTACTTCATTAATCGTTGTAGCTGGGGCAGCAACAGTTTCCGTGCCTTTTGCAGCAGGCGTTGCTGCTGGATCTTTAAACTTCTGCTCAACTATCGGCTTGCATCCGGATAGCAATCCTGCCGATAATAAGAGCACAGAAAGAATCTTTAACGCACTGATTTTACTTAGTTCCATTAACGCCTCCCTAAAACAAATATATATAAATTAATAATCGTAATAATATAAAAATAAAAACCTTGGCAAAATTACTTGCCGTCTAATGATAAATTGAAACACTCATAATGTCTTATTTAATTAACGCCCTCCCGTCATCAAATTTCAGATTATCACCAATCTATGCTAACTTGCGAGGTTGATAATTATATCTACCCTATCTTTCAGCCCATAAACCAAGCCATGCAAGCCAATGAAGGACCGCGCCCCTTATAAAAAAGATTTACGTTTAATCGGTGGTGGCCACAGCCATATCGCAGCCATCAAAAAGCTGGGCATGCAATCCACTATTCCTGATATCCGGATCACGCTCGTCAGCCATGATACGTACACCCTTTACTCCGGCATGCTGCCTGGATTAATCGCCGGCCATTATTCCTTTGAAGAGTGCTGTATAGATCTGCGCAAACTGTGTCAGTGGGCAGGTATCCAGTTTATCCGCAGTGAAGTGCAGCACCTGAATCCTGTCACAAAGGAGATAGTCTGCCAGCAATACCCCCCCCTGCGTTACGATCTGCTTTCGATTAATATCGGTTCCGAACCGGTGCTTAAATCTATCCAAGGTGCTGCATCACATGGTTATCCCGTCAAGCCGGCAAAAGAATTTCTGCATAACTGGACCCAGTGGCTCGATTCAGTCCATGCATCGAGCCGCACCCAACGAATCATCATTATTGGCGGTGGCGCTGCCGGTATCGAAATTTTACTGGCCATGCATTACCGGCTTCGCACCACGACTTCGATCAATGCGCGTTTTATCTTGGTTTGTGCCGATCAAACCATCCTCAGCACATACAATCACCACGTACAGAATTTTTTCCAGCGCCATTTGCAATCACTTGACATCACGCTCCTTAGTGGAAAGCATGCCATTTCCATTGATGCACATCACCTGTTACTCGACGACGACACGACGCTTGATTATGATTTTATCGCCTGGGCAATCCATGCCGGCGCACAATCCTGGCCGGCAGAAAGCGGGATAGCCTGCGATCCCAATGGTTTCATCCAGATTGATCAATATCTTTGCAGTACATCACATCCAGATATACTGGCTGCCGGTGATTGCGCGGCATTCATGCCCATTCCATTATCTAAAGCGGGTGTTTATGCCGTCCGCCAGGGGCCGGTTTTAGCAAAAAACATTATTGCCAAGCTCACACATCGCCCCCTTAAACCTTTTAAGCCACAACACCATTTTCTGAGTTTACTGACTACCGGCGCGCGACACGCCGTGGCATCACGCGGCACATTATTTGCCAGCGGCAAATGGGTCTGGCATTGGAAAAACCATATTGACCGGTCATTTGTAGATCGCTTTAACCCGGCCCCCATGCAGATTGCCGGTAGCGCAGCGCATGATGCCGATGCACAGATGCGCTGCGGCGGCTGCGGCGCCAAGGTGGGCAGCAGTATCTTGCAGAATGTGCTCTCGCGGCTGGACATTCGCCCGAACCCAGATGTTGTGAGTGGATTGGGCGACGATGCCGCCATCATCAACTGCCCACCCAGCCAGCAATGGCTACAGTCAGTTGATTTTTTCCGAAGCTTTATTGATGACCCTTATTTATTTGGACGCATTGCCGCGGTTCACAGTTTAAGCGATATCTATGCAATGGGCGGAACACCTCATTCCGCTTTAGTCACCGCAGTGATTCCATACAGCAGCCAACCCATTATGGAAGAAGTATTGCTGCATTTAATGCAGGGGGTATTGAAAACACTGAATGAAGACAGTACATCCCTGATCGGCGGACACAGTGGCGAAGGATCTGAAGTGGCTGTCGGCCTGACTGTTAATGGAATACTTCCGCCAGGCAGCGCATTAAAGAAATCCGGACTCATACCGGACGATTGCCTGATACTTACCAAACCAATCGGCAGCGGCGTTTTACTTGCAGCCAACATGGCTGCCCGCTGCCAGGGTTCCTGGCTTGATCAGGCAATTGCCTATATGCTGCAAAGCAATCGTACCGCTGCCACAATACTGCGCGCTCACGCAGCCCGCAGTTGCACTGACATCACCGGCTTTGGCTTACTCGGGCATTTACAGGAAATGTTGACCGCCTCTCAAACCAGCGCGACTATCATTCTCGATGCAATTCCAATCATGGATGGCGCACAGTCCTGTAGCCTGCAAGGAATACAAAGCACACTGTTCCCGTCTAATCAGCAATCCAGCAATTGCCATCACTACACCGGACAACATCCCAGCTACGCTTTATTGTTTGATCCGCAGACTTCCGGTGGATTACTGGCTGGTATACCAGCCAATCGCACCGAGGAATGTCTTCACGCATTGATCAATGCTGGCTATACTGCAGCCCGGATTGGAACCGTTCATGCGCACGATACACACGCGCCCCTTACACTCACTGACAATTAACCACCTGCCCGTCTATTGAATAATAAAAATACTCACTATCTTCTTCACGGTGTTAATTTTAATAGCACCAGTCTCACAGGCCCAGACCTTTGCTTTCACTGCCATACCCGATGCCGACGAGACTCGGTTTGCTCAACGCTTCAATAAAATTGCCGATTATTTGGGCAGCAAGCTTGTCATCCCAGTGAAGTACCTGCCCGTGAAGTCCTATCCGGCAGCCGTTACCGCGCTCCGTCACAATCAGGTACAGCTTGCCTGGTTTGGTGGATTAACCGGCGTTCAGGCCAGACGACTCATGCCAGGGTATAATTGATGCCGTCTGATC
>JBBTCY010000065.1:0-8250 GCA_038043005.1 Pseudomonadota bacterium | reverse complement strand
TTTCTATCCCGTACTCTTCACCGCCCAGGCGAAACGTCAGAAATTCATTGGCCATGTGATGCGTCACCGCACCCGATGACTCCGCAGCACTGCTGGATATCTGTTCCTGTGACATGATCGTTGCTCCTCACGTTTAATATAAAAATTGGCTTATGATCTACAACAAACTTAATGTGTGTTAAACAGTCTCCTGCTGGGTCGCCTTGACCAGTGCAACAGTATCCAGAATGAGCGCCACCTTGCCGTCACCCATAATGGTAGCTCCCGAAACACCCTGCACTCGCCGATAGTTGCTCTCGAGGCTCTTGATAACAACCTGATGCTGCCCGACCAGATCATCCACAAACAGGGCTGCTTTCTGCCCCTCAGCTTCCAGAATTACAAGAATGCCTTCGTGGATTTCATTCACCTTGGGATGCAGATTAAAAATCTCATGTAAAGCGATCACCGGCAGATATTCCCCACGTACCTGAACAACGCGCCCATGGCCACTGACTGTCTTGATATCACTGGCTAATGGTTGCAGCGACTCCATGATGTAAGTCAGCGGCACAATGAACATTTGATCACCCACCGCAACTGACAGCCCATCAAGAATCGCCAGCGTCAATGGCAAGCGGATGGATATACGCGTTCCAACTCCAAATGCAGAATCAATATCGATACGTCCACCCATGCCCTGAATATTCCGTTTCACGACATCCATACCGACGCCGCGTCCTGAAACATCGGTTACTTTTTCGGCTGTAGAGAATCCTGCCTCAAAAATCAAAGACCAGACTTCCTGATCAGAAATGCCATCATGAATTGACATGCCACGCTCTTTCGCCTTGGCGAGAATTCTTTCACGATGTAATCCACCGCCATCATCGCTGACTTCAATCACGATACTACCGCCTTGATGGAAAGCACGTAACGTGATGGTACCCTGCGCCGGTTTCCCGGCTGCAATACGCTTCTCGGGCGTTTCGATGCCGTGATCCAGACTGTTTCTAACCAGATGCGTCAATGGATCGGCGATTTTCTCAATCAGGCCTTTATCCAGTTCAGTGCCTTCACCCACTGTTTTCAGTTCAACGCGTTTATTCAATTTTGAGGCCAGATCACGCACCACTCGCGGATACCGGCTGAATACGAAGCTGATTGGCATCATACGAATCGACATGACCGATTCCTGCAGATCGCGCGTATTCCGCTCCAGCTGATTCATGCTGCTGAGAAGCTTCTCAAAAATAACCGGATCAA
Organism: Pseudomonadota bacterium; assembly: GCA_038043005.1. GTDB lineage: Bacteria > Pseudomonadota > Gammaproteobacteria > Burkholderiales > Nitrosomonadaceae > Nitrosomonas. The sequence continues at coordinate 7,005 of JBBTCY010000065.1, read as the reverse complement.
CCTGGGATGCTGTTTGTGCCAGCATGGCTTGCGTAATCACCAGTTCACCCACCAGATTAATCATCTGGTCCACTTTCTCGATACTGACCCGGATAGATGAGTTTTCACCGGCCGGTGCGGCCGATTTAGCGTTTGTGCCAGCACTTGATTTGGGTGGTACGTTCTCTTCATTCTTGTTAGCGGTCACGTCCATCTGCTTCAGAGAATTCTGCGATTCTGATTCAGCACCGTCATCTTCCTTCGGCGCAGCCGGTGCACCCGGGAAGAAGCCATAGCCAGGTGCGGCTGGCATATTCTGCAATGACATCTCATCGTCATCTGTTATTGAAGCACCCTTTGTATCGGGCATTCCCGTATCGACACCCTTCGCTTGTGCCTCAATTTTTAATTCAGCCGGATTGACGACAAATATCAACGCTTCCCAGACATCTTCTTCACTTACACTTGTCGTGAGCTGTAAATGACACACTGCTTCTTCATTAGCAGGCGTCACATTTTCCAGTCGACCTTGCTCGCGCAAATTAGAAAATAAGTTTTCTATCGATGCGGTCGTCATGCCACTGGTGGAAAATTCGATACAGTAGGTCACCTGTTTCGAAGTATCGATTTCTTCAGCATCCAATGCTGATGCATCCTCCAGCGAATCCATAGCTGGTTGATCAACTGGACTGGCCATTGCGTGTGATTCAGTCTCTTCTGTCAAACGTTTCAGTTCCTCACAGACAGCTTCCGCCGCAGCCGGATCCGCCTGGCCATCCCCTCGATGCCCTGCCAGTTGCCCCTTAATCACATCACCTGCTTTTAAGAAGGCATCAACCATTTCGCTGCGCACTTCAAGTTCCCCCTTGCGCAGTTTATCCAGCAAAGTTTCCAGCATATGAGTCATCTCCGTCATGTCTGTAAAGCCAAAAGTGCCTGCTCCACCTTTAATTGAATGTGCGGCACGGAATATTGCGTTTAAATCTTCCAAATCAGGCGAATTTACATCGAGCCTGAGCAAACAGGTTTCCATATCCGCCAGTAATTCCGAAGATTCTTCAAAGAACACTTCATAAAACTGCTCTAGATCTGTACTCATGGGTTTTCCTATTTCAAATTTTATTGTTAGCCTAACAACTCTGCAGTACTAATAACTTGAAAATTAAAGGTAAAAAATCAATACTTAAGTGTTGATATATCTAATTATCATTATTCTGACTTAAATCGCTTAGCCAATAACCTTACCAATTACTTCCAGCAATCGTTTTGGATCAAATGGTTTAACCAGCCACCCTGTTGCACCAGCTGCCTTGCCCTTTTCCTTGGTTGCATCACCGGACTCCGTTGTCAGCATCAGGATTGGAATTGTCTTGTAGCTAGTTAACTTTCGCAGCGATCCGAGCAATTGCAACCCATCCATCCTCGGCATATTAATATCAGTCAATACCAGATTAACCTTATGATTGTTTGCCTTATCAAGCGCATCTTGGCCGTCGACTGCCTCAATGACCTCGTAGCCCGCGCCTTTAAGCGTAAAAGAAACCATTTGCCGAATTGAAGCAGAATCATCCACTGCAAGTATTGTTTTAGCCATTTACCTTACTCCTTCCACTGATTTGTTAGCCTATACCGAATAAATTACGCCAGTATTTCCGTTACATCTTAAAAAAGCTCTATCTCGCCCATTTGCATTCCTTGCTGTACCACCGGTTTTCTTTTGCCTTTGGAATTTGCCACATTCACTGCCTTCGAAATCCCTTCATGGATTCCTTGCAAGCTAATCTCTTTTCCCTTCCAATCACTCCGGCGGTCTATCCGCTGCAATACCATATTCAGTGTTTCAACCTGACGGGTCGTATGGGCCAGCAATTGCGTCACCAGATCGCCAAACTGCAGTGAAGTTACCGCGTTCTCAAGCTCTTGCTCAATCTTGTCGGCAATAGCCATCTGCTTCTCCAGTAACTCAAGAATGGATCGATTTTCTTTTGTTGCAGCCATTCTCTCAATCGCTATCACCATGTCATGATGGGCTCTTGTCAATTTACTGATATATTTAAAATTAATAACCAGATTATTCACAGCATCGCTGACCAACCGATCAACCTGACTCAATTCCCCCTTAATATTCATAAAGTATTCATCCGCTTCTACATTACATATCGCATGAATATCTTGAGATATCGAATCTTCTGTTACTTGACTATCTTTCTTGCTGCTCCCAGACCTTTTTCCAGCCATATCTTTCTCCTCATGACTCGTCCTGATCAATACAATAGAGACACAGTCAAGCTAAAACGATGAACAATTTGCAGCCGATTATTGCAATCCCCTTATGCAAAGCCACGATAGACTGTGGCTGTCACTAAAATGATCACCAACTCAGTGAGCAATCGAAGGCTTTATCTTGATTATCCATTACTAATCTTTTTGCCTTGCAGAGATACAATTTGCTTGATATTTCAACGACAAATCATCAAATAACTTTAACTGGGAATACCGCTACTTTTAGCGCTCTATTTGATGATTTAATAATAGGTTTACTTGATATTGAATGATTCCAGAGAATCACCAACGATTAATTGGCAGCCTCACCAATGCGATTAACCCAGCTCAGCGCTTCCAGCTCAATATTTGTTAATTCACTGAGACTTAAGAAACAAAGCTCATTCAGCACAGACTGAATGACAGCCACTTCTCCTTTTTCATTGGCTTCCACTAACTTTAATTCCTGACCCAGGCGACCATCCCGTTTTAACAGCGCCTGACTCATATCATCCGAGATATTGAGCTTATCGATAATCTGCTGCATCTCTATACCCAGCAGCACATCCAATAAAGACAGAATACCCACCATAAATGCACGTTCCTGATGATTCTTGTCATGGGGTCGCTCTGCTGCTGCAATTAATTCCATTGATTTGCCACGGGCGGCCGCTGTCTGCATCAATGCATTGGCCATGCTGTCGTCCGACTGATCCGACGTATACAATAACAGTTGAATCCATCGCTGCAATTGTTTGCGCCCAAGAATCATGATTGAATGCTTGATCGAGCTGACCTTCTGCGGCAATCCACCTGCTACTGAATTCACCATCCGTAACAGATTGTAACTCAATCCGGGCTGATGTTTAAACTCCCTTTCAATCTCCTCAATATCACTGTCCCCCATAATCAGCGTCAGCAACTTCAGGAGAGACAATTTGGCCGGATCAGCACGCTTTCCAGACATCACTTCAGGTTTTGCGAAGAAATATCCCTGAAACATCTGAAAGCCGAGCTCCATACAGTAGCCTGCCTGTTCATGCGTTTCCACTTTCTGTGCCAGCAATAGAACTGGCCAGTGTTTTAATTCCTTGACGAGTGCGGCCAGTGCGTTTTTATCCAGCACAGAAACATCAACTTTAACGATACTGACAACGGACAGTAACTGCTTAACCTCATTATTGATTGCAACGACACCATCCAATGCAAATTGGTACCCTGCCTGCTTTAATTCATTACAGCGCTGTAAAAATTTTTCTGTGATCTCTATGGATTCTTTCACTTCAAGCACAACGTGCTTACTGGGCAACAGACTGATAACATCACTCATGATCAGGTCAGGATCCACATTGATAAAGCCACGTTGCCGATCCAGCACATTCTGTATTCCCAGATGACCATATGCATTGACAATGACATTTGCCGTAGCAGATAAGTTGCTGGTTACCGTTGCTGTCTCTGCTGTCTCATCCAGCCTAAAAAATAATTCAAACGCCACCAGATTTTTAGATCGATCCAGAATTGGTTGTCTGCCCAGAAAAACTTCCATTGACTCCTCCGTTATACCCATCAGTTACTCATAAACCAGCTCTGTTTTAACGACCTCAACCAATCTTTCTTGAGCACCTTTTCTTCGGAAGGCAGGTACTTTTATAATACTTTCCGCGTATTGAAAAAAACCAAATTAACTTATCTGCTGACCACTTCCACTCAATTTAGCAAACCAAGCTCTCTGACTGAAATAATCTAATGTAATATCCATTCAGACCAGCGCCGGCATGGCTCGATTCTTCCCGGTACGCTTTGCCTGATACAATGCCTTGTCCGCACGACTGATTACTGAATTCTGACGCTCACCAAACGTACGGATGGCAATGCCTGCACTGAATGTAACAGGCAGCGATTGCTGCTGGCTGGTGGATAACACAAGATTTTTTGCCAGATTATTCTGTAACCGCTGAATAACGGTGATCGCTTCTTCCATTTCGATATCAGGCAATAAAATGATGAACTCTTCGCCTCCAAAACGCGCTACCGTATCAGAAGGCCGTAATGTTTCCTTGGCGATCGCCACTAAACTGACCAGTACCGTATCGCCATACTGATGGCCATAATTGTCGTTAATCTGTTTAAAGTTATCGATATCAACCACTACCACGCATAATGACTGCGCATTACGATCGGCACGCGCGGCTTCACGTTTGAAAGTTTCATCCAGTCCACGACGATTGAATGCACCGGTCATCTGGTCGATCTGCACCAGATTCTTTAATTGTTCCAGTTCGGCCTTCAACGATTCAATTTTCTGCTCCGCCCGTTTAACCTGTTCCTTGGCTGCAAATACTTCGTCACTGAACCTCAGATCTCTGGTTTCAGACAACACCACATCGAGAATCCTGATAATCTCATCAGCATCATTGGTCTTGCGAATCTGCTGCGCATACCGCTCGACCTGCTTATAGTACTCATCTGACTCCATTAAAACTTTTGGATTACTTTTAATAGTGTTGACAGATTTAACCAATCGCAATGATCTTTTCTTCTGTCCATCCTTTATCGCTTGCATAGCGCAACTCCTCTCATGGCCACATAAAAAGCCAGCTACGCCAGTTCGGGAGTGATTCGTTGGATTGCGAAGGAGAACCCATTCCGATGTAGTCTGTCATGCGTATAAAATTAACAGAACAGACAACAAACGAATGGATGAATAAATGGGGAAATTACCGCTATTTACAGGAAGAATAAATAATTATTTCTAATCAGCAACATAATACAATCTATTCGGCAATCAAAATCTGATTCTTGCCATTCTTCTTTGCGCGATACAATGCTTCATCAGCACGTTTAAAAATATTTTCCTGCAACTCACCAGGCTGGTATTGCGCAACGCCTGCACTGAACGTAATCAATATCCGCTTGTTCTCGTGCAGAAAGAAACGCTTGGTCAGATTACGCCGTATCCTTGACAGGATTGCGACCGCTTCTTCAACCTCTGTACCGGGTAGAAGAATGACAAATTCTTCCCCGCCATAACGGGCTACGACATCTTCCGGCCGGGTTGTATCCTTGAACGCTTCAACCAGATAAATCAACGCATCATCCCCTACCTTATGGCCATGGGTATCATTCAGCTGTTTGAAATTATCAATATCGAGCAAAGCAAAACACAGCGGCGCCTGTTGGCGATTGGCGCGAGATATTTCACGTTCAAATGCGCTATCCAGACCGCGCCGGTTAAGGATGCCGGTAAGATGGTCTTCATGCACCTTCTCACCCATTTCCATCAATTCTGTTTCCAGTTGATTGATCTTGTCCTGTGCCATACTGACTTCAGCACGCGCTGCCAGAAAATCATTGCGGTAATTTGAAGCACTTTTCTGCATTTGTTTGGTTTCCTGCATAATCTCTTGCAGCACCTGATTCAGCGTCTCGATATCATCAGTCTGGCTGATTTTCACTGAAAATTTTCCAAGCTTATCGTGATATTCTCCTGTCGTATCCGACAATTCCTCGATATTACTGATTAATGAAGTAACCATCTGTTTCAAGGTCATCTTGGCTTCACCCAGGCTGCGCTTGATTATTTCCTGCCGCTGAATGATCTCTTCCAGATAATGCTCCGCCTGCGCCATGTTGTTCAGATCCAGAGGTTTGGTGATTGCTTCCCGCAGCTTGGCCAGTTGTTCTCTGACCCACTGATCTTCAGACAACAGCTCACCAGTACTGTCCATCAACAGATTCAATAGTCGGAGTAAACCTTCCTGCAATCTGGCACCCTCTTCGCCAATCGAATCAAACTTGAGACAGAATTGCTTAAAGCCAGCAACAAATTGCTCCATCGCCTGCTTGTCATGAATTTTCCTGATTTGTTGTGCCAATCTTCTGGCTTCTTCAGCCAGATCAGCATCACCGATCGGCAAGCCAGCCACATGCTCCAGCATCTGCGCCTGCAACTCCAGCAGTTGATCCGCAAAATGACCCGGTTGCGGCTCAGACTGACCCGATTGTGTACTGCGGGCAGCCTGATCAGTTGGCTGTGATGATGAGGTTTCTTCTACATTTTCAGCCTGCTCCGGAGACGCGGCAGCCAATGCCACCCATGAGTCAATCAAAGCTTTTAGTTTGATATGCAGTTGTACCGAATCTTTAGAAAACTTAGTTAACACGCGATTGAGGCCTTCTTTCTTTTTAACCGCCGTTAATGACCCTTGTTTGCTTTCCAGTTGTTTTACCAGTACATCGATTGTGGTTCCCCATGGAACAGAAGAGGATTCTGCTGCCGCAGTATTCGGTGTGACGGAACTATCAGCTGCCGCAACTTCAGTTTCAACAAACTTCATGAGCACGTTTTTATACTTAGGCCAGTTCTTTTCATTGGCAGACAGCTCCAACGCATTGGCATAACTGAGCAGAGTGGGTGTATGGCGTGGAAATTCTGATGCCAACTCCATCAACATTTTTGCAGTATTGGCTGACATACGATTAGTCGGATTACCAGCAATTTCATCGTAGATCTTGTGATAATTATCGGGTGTCGGTGGAATCTTGAGTGACGTAAGCTGCTTTAATGTTTCGCGGGCAATCAGCGAAGGATTAGAATTTTTATCTGGGCTCATGGAAATTATTCAGAATCTATATAGGGTATGTACAGAAGTAATAGTTTCAAAATAACGACAAGCGCAACGCAAAACTTAATCTGCAGTAATCTGGAAGAAATCCGCATTGCTGACAGAACAAGACTAACTATCTAATAAACATATAATT
>JBBTCY010000064.1:0-2203 GCA_038043005.1 Pseudomonadota bacterium | reverse complement strand
AGGACTGGAAATCACAGTCTGGTATACGAAGGGATGCTTACCAGCCGCTATTTAATCTATGTCTATATCGGGAATTATGGCCGCAACTTGAATAAATATGATTTAAATCATATAGATTGAGAGAGATTGTCTGTGCTGGCGGATTTATAAGGTTCTTCCAGAGAAACGCAGAACAATTGGGTCTTCAGGTTTTGCAATGACAGTATTCAGTATTCAGCTTTCATTCAGCTATAAAGTCATATGGTATCCAGAACGAATGCAGTTCAAATTGAGTGGATTAAATAATCTTGTGTTACGTTACTGATGCAGTATGGAGTTTATATGACAAATCGTAGATGGATATACCTGATCATTGCGTTGCTGGCGCTCGCATCAACCGATTCTGTTTTGGCTCATAGAGGTCATGGCGGACATCACCACCATCATCATATCGGGGGGCATCATCACCATGGTGGCCATGGTCATTTGAGATTGGGTATCAATATGGGCGGCTATTATAATCCCGGGTTTTTCGGTGCTGGCGTCTACAATCCTGGTGCCTATGGGTATCGTTCGTATGGTTATCCGAACCAGTTTCTCAACGTGCCAGCATACAGCTATCCACCCACCGTGGTGGCACCGGTAACACCGCCGGTCTATATCCAGCAAGAACAACCCCGGCCGGCTCAGTCACAGGCCAATTACTGGCATTATTGCCAGAAGCCGGAAGGTTATTATCCCTATGTCAGAAGCTGTCCGGGTGGCTGGTTGCAGGTTGCTCCGCAACCGGCGGCACAATAACGCAAAGAGGTGAAGCATGTTAACTGTTAGAAGATTATCTGTTGTACTGATAGCCGGTATGTTGACCGCATGCGTCAATATGCCGACGGGTCCCAGTGTGATGACTTTGCCAGGTTCCGGCAAAAACTTTGATCAGTTTCGTCACGATGAGTATGAATGCCGGGAATATGCGTATCAACAGGCCGGCGAACGGACTCCCCGCCAGGTATCCCGAACCAGTGGGGTAGAGAGTGCAGCCATCGGCACCGGACTGGGTGCTGCTGCGGGCGCGGCTCTGGGCGGTAGTCATGGCGCTGCGGTAGGAGCCGGTATAGGTCTCTTGATGGGTGGGTTGATTGGATCCGGCACAGCCAACGCATCAGGCTATGCCAGCCAACGGCAATATGATATCGGCTATATTCAATGCATGTACGCCAAGGGTCACCGTGTGCCAATCGATGGCAGAATCGCGAATGATCCATCGGGCAATGGTAATGGCAATACCAATGTCAATAGAAGAATCCCGGCACCCCCGCAGAAATTTATTCCTCCGCCCCCTCCGCCGGGCAGTCCCCCACCCCCGCCTCCACGTTAAGGAATTCTAACCAGCTTAGTGGGTTATCAATGAAAATAGGGTAAGTCACTGACGGCTCAGTTTGATAAGGCTTTTCTTATAGGTGTGAATCTGAGAACTGACCGGTCAAAAAAACAGCGTTATTCACAGGTAGCGCTGCTGCGGTAATGAAGATGGTTTTAAATGATTCGTTAAGAAGTATTCCGGTCTTTATGGGAAAAGCCTTGTTGCAGCGCAGAGGCTGCCTTTATTTTTTATGGCTATCAGTGATTTTCAGGAATGACGGTAAGTAGTTATTGAGTTTATCCTTCCAATCCAAACCGACTGTGAGGGGAATCTTTACCTGAAACTCTTTATTTTCTGCGCTCTTTCCCTCCAGATACAAAATGTACTGCCCCAGTTCGCTCAGTCTGAACGCCTGGGTGACAACACCAGACTGATGCTGCTGTGCCGGTACCGACAGCAACTCAAGCTCCTTGCCATGAAGATCTATTTTTACTAAGCGTAATGCCAGCGGAATGTAGCGGGCTGACTCCGGGTACAATAAATCAATAGCAATATTCATCATGCCGGGGCCGCGTACCTTGCCACATTGAACCGGAACATAAGGCATTCGCTCGGCATCTGCTGGAAGCACGAACTCATCGGAGAAATGGTAGCTCGAATAGCCGACAGTAAGCGCCTTTGTTTCGATGGTACAGGCACCACCGCGAAAGCCTTTCGGATAGGTTTGAGATGACGCGGATTCCCCCTGCAAATTCGCACGGTAGGATGCACCAAACACTATAAAAATCGCTATGGCCCCAGTCAAAATCGCAAATTGAACCTTACGGGATGGTGATTTTAATCTGGGCAACATAACAATCCTTT
>JBBTCY010000063.1:0-13554 GCA_038043005.1 Pseudomonadota bacterium | reverse complement strand
GTAGAGTTCCACAGCTTTTACATGCATAAAAGTATTGGCAGGCATCGGTAGGCATGGTTTCTATTTCATCGTGGCCACAATGAGGGCAAGTAATTGTAGATTCCAGAATTACAGTTTTCATATTTGAAATTATAACCAGCATCAATTAATGGCTTGATCCTTTTGGTAAATATGACATACTTCCATCAGAATTACGAACCCTACCAAGTTTTTTATCAGCAGTTTTAAGGTCACCAAGAATAATAGTATCCAATTTATCTTTTGATGGTTTGCCCTTTCGTATTTCAAGTAAAAATCTTAAGAAATCATAACAATCTTTAAAAAAATAACATATTAATTCCTCTAACGATTAAATGCGCTACAAGCCTCAAAACGATTACTGAAAGAAATTCGCTTTTGTGGTGGCAGCTTCATGATCTTTTCAACTAATGGGTGCTTGGGTTTTGGCAGCAAACCTAGGCAGTTGTGGAAGTTGTTTGGGTGGATTAATCATGCGACCATAGAGCGCTCCCCTTCCCCATACCATTCATGCAGTTTCTTTGAAGATAATAAAATATGAGGCGCGGAATCCTCAGTGAATATCTGTCGGGTGTCATAGCAGGTGAATAGGCTTGGATATAGTATGCCGTGGACTGTGTAATACCAGCGATTGACGACTGGCATGGTTGTTTTTGCCAGACTTGACTGATGCTATGTGCACCTTCATTCGTTGACACAGATGTTATGTTTGGCTATCTATAAGTTTTGCACCCTTTTTTCTGCCAATCATAGTAAGCACTGCTACTCAACACCTATTGCCCTACAAAGCATAACTACTGAATAATGGCTTTTCAGAGCCTGAATGAAACCATATTTCACTTCATTTCTTGCGCAAAAAAGTGCCGGCCTTTTTTAGAATTTCTTTCTCCATGCGCAGCGTTTTTACTTCTCGCCTGAGATGGTGTAGTTCTACACGTTCAGCAGTATCCAAAAGCTCACTGCCTTTTTCTTGTGCTTGTTGTTTCACCCATCGTTGCAGATTCTTTTCACTGGCATCTCAACCACTTGGAGTGCTTGCACAATTGAGTAACCGTACTCTGTAACCAGTGATATAGCTTCCTTTTTGAATTGCTCTGGATAGAGCCTTCGTTTCCCAGATTCTTTCATCCTTCACCTCGCCAGTTAGTTGTTTAACTCTTAACAAGGTACCCGGCTTTATTGAACCACAACACAATAGCAGAGCTTAATTCTACTCTCAGGTTGTACAGTTGCAGGTGGCCACTTCAGTAAGCACCATTTATCGAATCGCGATCTTGGAATTATTGAGAGTGTTCTGCTTCTAAAGCGACTGGAAGCTCCATGACCTTGTCTGGCTCTTTTGATAAAATCATTATGCTTACCCGCCGATTTCTCTTCCTGCCTTCCGGAGAATCATTGGTCTCTACCGGTTTATATTCACCATAACCAATAGCGGTTAATCTTTGCGCATCAACACCCTGTTCTATGAATAAACGTATAACACTGCTTGCCCGCGCTGTCGACAACTCCCAGTTGGATGGAAAATTCTCCGTAAAAATCGGTAGATTATCGGTATGTCCTTCTACATGAATTTGATGATCATGATCTTTTATTACCTGTGCAACTGCCTGTAACGTTAAACTTGAATTTTCTGCCAGCTTGGCTTGCCCCGGAGAAAACAGGACGCTCGCATTGATTTCCACAGTTACACCCAAAGCGCTTTGCGTAACCCTTACCTTACCATCATTCACCAGCGGTTCCAGTGCCTTGAGAATATTTTTTGCCATGCCTTTCATTTTTTCCTGCCGCTTAATCGACTGAATACGGGTATCATCAAAAATTTTTATGGAATCCGATTGCTGATTAATAATAACTGGCAATGCTTCCGACTGCCGACTCGCTCCAGTATTGGCCGTATTACTTTTAAACGCATTGACCAGCGAATGGCTTAGCACTTTATATTTGCCATCATTGATTGATGAAATCGCATACATTACTACAAAAAAAGCAAATAATAGCGTTATAAAATCAGCATATGAAACCAACCAGCGTTCATGATTATCAGCATCTTCCTCATACTTGAGATTTCTTTTTCTAATCATGTGGGCATTTACTGTTTATCAGTCTAGCTGGCTATGAATTCACGCTATTAAATAAAATAACCATTTAAACGATTTTCGATTAACCGTGGATTCTCACCATCGGCTATCGCTATGAAACCGTCTAGTAGCGCTTCATGCCTGACGACATTTTCATTAATGATGCTTTTCAGCTTATTGGCAATCGGCAAAAACACCAAATTTGCCAATCCAACTCCGTAGATCGTTGCAACAAAGGCCACAGCAATGCCTTGGCCTAATAGATCTGGGTCTGATAAATTTTCCATGACATGTATCAGCCCAAGTACTGCACCCAATATACCGATGGTTGGTGCATATCCGCCCGCCGCCTCCCATACTTTAGCTGATTGTCGCTGAAAGGATTCCATGGCTGAGATATCAATTTCCAGCGCTTCCCGTATTTTTTCGGATGTACTGCCGTCCGCCAGTAATTGTAACCCTTTCTTCAGGAATGGATCTGATACCACTTTGACATGTGACTCCAGTGCCAACAAACCTTCTTTTCGGGCAATATGAGCCCAACTTGTAATTTGCTTGATTAAAACATGTGGTGATTTTTCAGGAGGAAAGAAAACCCAGGCGCCCATTTTTATGCCATTAACAAAAATTCTAACTGGGCTTTGCAATAAAACTGCGCCAACAGTTCCCCCTACCACAATCAGAAACGCTGCAACCTGCACTAATGATCCGATATGCCCACCTTCCAGAATCTGCCCGCCAATGATAGCTGTCAATGCAAGGATAATGCCAAGGACACTGTTAATATCCATTTTGGATTCTTTATCCATCACACTGTCCTTCCGGTATTGAGAATAAAAGACATCTTGAAAATTTCTCAGAGATTTCGCAAACGACTGCGCAAGCGAACAATTGCCTGTGTGTGTAACTGGCATACACGTGACTCACTGACTCCCAACACTTCACCGATTTCACGTAAATTCATTTCTTGTTCATAATGCATACCCATTACCATCTTTTCTCTGGGTGGCAAGTTATCAATAGCGCTAATCAAAGTTGACCTTAGATTGTCATCCAACAAGGCATTCAAGGGATCACTGCCTGAATCTACCAGCAATCGATCCAGAAAAGGCTCTTCGTCTTCCTGTTGAAAATCTTCATAATAAATTAACTGGGCGCCGCGTGCGCTTTGCAAAGTTTCATGATATTCATCCAGCGACATATTCAATTCGATTGCCAATTCCTGTTCGCTGGGGGCACATCCGTTCCGTTGCTCTAATGTATTCACAGCCGATTCAATGCGTCGCATTTTTTTTCGTATACTACGTGGCAACCAATCCGCTTCTCTCAACTCATCCAGAATGGAACCGCGTATTCGCTGCGCTGCATAGCTTTCAAATTGCCGTCCGTAAGTGCCTTCATACCGATTGATTGCATCCAGTAATCCGATCATGCCTGCCTGGATCAGGTCATCCACTTGAACACTGGCAGGTAACCTGGTCATCATGTGGTAGGCGATGCGTTTTACTAAAGGCGTAAATTCAGTTATAAACTGTTCTTTATCAATGGTTCCCGTTCCAGTCGCAGTATACATATGTCATTAAACCGTAAAATTTGCCATGCTCAGATGGCTTGTACGAATGAGTCTTTGCATAAAATTATCGACACCTCCATCAAAATCATCCGGATGTGAAGAATGCAAAACCCTGCCCGCTAATTGCCCAAAACATAATGCAACCTTAGAAGTTGGAAATGTATCGATTACTGATCTGCATAACTGAGTCGCCTGATGCAGCTTCACATCGTTTTGTACATAACCAATTGATTCAAGTGATACCGAAAGATATTTCTGAGTTACCTGAGATAGATTTCCAAAAATTGCACGGGACTCAGATTCTGAATCAGCCTTATTAACCAGGACCAGGAAATGTTGTTTTGCATACTCCTGGTTCATAATTTTAATCAGTGCATAAGCACCGGTTAATGATGCAGCCGATCCGGAAAGGATAATCAGAACATGTTCCGAAGCCAGACTTAATGGCAGGACATGCGTGGTACCGCCCATTGCGGTATCGATTAAAACAATATCAACTGTTTCCATCAATTGCTCAAAGCTTTTGATGAGCCAGTTTTGTTCCGATGCCGTAAGTTTTGTTAAAGCATGGATTCCCCGCATGGCTGACAGTACTGAGACATTCTCCGGCCCCTGTAATATGACTTGTGCCAGTTTTTTGTCTCGATTAATGACATGGAGTAAATCAAAACGGGATTTAAGTCCCAAATTAGTACAAATATTGTTGTGACATGGATTCTCATCAATAATCAGTACCCGCTGGCCATTTCTAGCCAATGCGGCCGCCAGATTGATAACTACGCTGGTTTTTCCTACCCGCATTTTTCCACCCGCCACTGTAATGACACGTGCTGCATCACTTCGATGGATTGCCATCAAACTGCGCAACCCTGCGGCTTGATCCTGAATGATCCTAGTCATAGTTAATTCCAGCAAATGCTTTCTTTCTTGCTTGATTCTGCTCGCTATTATTACTGGCCATCATCAAAGCGAATTCTGCATCCTGCAGGGTAAATGCTGAATCACTGGGAACAGATTTGAATATTCGATGAAGTAAGTATCGAGGATTTGCAGAATGGATATCCTCAGGCACCTTCTGCCCATTGGTCACATAATTCAAAATTAATTTACGACGTATGATGACATCCAGTGCAATACCAAGACTGGCTGCTTCATCAATTTTTGTAATAATGCAGCCATGAATATTGTTTTGTTGATAAGCTGTAATCACTTCATCCAGTGTTTCGCCGTTGGAAGCCGCGCTCAGTATGAGCAGTTGCTTTACATCGGCTCCACAGTTGCTCAGCATTGCAATTTGCTCAGCAACCATCTGATCCCGCTGACTCATCCCCACGGTATCAATTAAAACCATATGCTTATTGCCAAGCTCGGATAAAGTAAGTTGCAGATCATCGGTATCCTTGATGTTACGAACCGGGACACCCAGCAATTGTCCATAAATTCTCAATTGCTCATGGCCGCCAATCCGATAGCTGTCGGTTGTTAACAATGCAACCCGATCGGCACCATGTCGGATGACACAGCGGGCAGCCAGTTTAGCGGTTGTTGTCGTTTTTCCGACACCAGTTGGACCAATCAGTGCATACACGCCCCCTTTCTCGATCATTTCATCATTGGTTACCGTGCGTAAATTGGAAGCCAATACAGCCATTGTCTGCTTTAAACTTTGTTCGTAATTCAGATCGGCTGCCAATTTATCAACCAGGCGACGTGACAGCAACGGACTAAATCCGATATCCAGCAAAGTGCGTAATATTTTCACCTTCTCAGGTTTTTGCTGAGTGAAATTTCCCCACGCGACAGTTGCCAGTTGGTCTTCAAGGGTACTTCTCATTGCCTGTATCTCAGCAATAATGTCATGCGCTAATGACGGAGACATCATCTCCGGAGATGACTGATCAGGTTCCTGCTTATTATGCATTAATGGCAAAGCCTTCATCGATGCCTCGAATGCGGTTTGCTCGTCATCATTCAATTTGGAATTTGCAGTGTTACCTGCCGGTGTTTCAACCAGATTCGACATCTCATCATCGGCAAATGCCATAATCTCGACGCCATTCTTGATCTTTCGATTCGATAGAATGACTGCACTGGCACCGAGTTCTTCCTTTACCTGGCGCAATGCTTCACGGGACGTTGCCGCTAAATATCGTTTAACTTTCATTTGTTACCTCCAATAACGGAAGTGATCTTGATTTTTCTGGAATCAGGGATTTCTGAATGCGCAAGCACTCTAAGCTGCGGTAATGCACGACGCAGAAATTTGGAAAGCAGGGAACGGATTGCACCCGGCACCAGCAGAATAATTGGCAGACCCAGTTTTTCCTGATGTTGCGCAGCAATGCGGGATTCCTTTAACAAGGTATCGGCAAGTCCAGGTTCGATACCGGCGCCTTGCGAACCACCGGTTTGCAGGACTTGTATCAGGATATTCTCCAGCTCGTGGTGCAGACTCATGACCTGAAGCTCAGCGCCAGCCGGGAAATATTGCTCAACAATCGAACGACCCAATGAACAGCGAACAATTGCCGTTAATTCCGACGCATCCTGAGTATGCACGGCATGTTCGGTCAATACATCCACGATACTGCGCATGTCGCGGATATGTACATTCTCTTCCAGCAGGTTATGCAATACTTTTTGTACCGTTGAAAGCGGTAATAGCTTGGGCACCAGATCTTCAATCAGTTTGGGCGACTGGGTGCTCAAATGATCAAACAGTTTCTGCAGCTCCTGTCTGCCCAGCAGTTCAGCTGCGTGCATATGGATCAAATGATTGATATGGGTTGTTACCACCGTACTGGCATCGACCACGGTATAACCATTTGTCTGCGCCTGCTCTCGCAATGCCGATTCAATCCAGACAGCCGGCAAACCAAATGCCGGATCACTGGTCGACGTGCCCGGCAATTGCATTGTTACCCGACCCGGATTAATCGCCAGGTACATGCCATTGTAGGATTCCCCCTGGCCAATCACAGAACCCTTTAACGTAATCCGATAAGCATTCGGCCGTAATTCCAGATTATCCCGTATATGTACAACCGGCGGCAGAAAACCGATTTCCTGTGCAAATTTCCTGCGAATACCATTTATTCTTTTTAATAAGTCGCCTTGCTGTACTTTATCCACGAGAGGAATTAAGCGATAGCCTACCTCCAATCCCAACGTATCAATTGGCGTGACATCCTCCCAACTGGCGTCTACCCGCTCAGCAACAGGAACCACAGGAGTAGTTGCTTCCGAAGGAACCTTGGCTGGCTTTCTTAACAGTAAATATGCAATGCCCCCTAACGCAGCCGACAATAACAGGAATACCAGATTTGGCATGCCTGGGATAACCCCCATAATTCCCAGAATACCTGCGGTGATGATCAATACCTGTGGCTGATTGAATAGTTGCTCCAGTACTTGCTCACCGAGATCCTGATCGGTGGTGACACGACTGACAACCAGACCGGCTGCGGTCGAAACAATCAAAGCAGGAATCTGGGCAACCAGTCCATCGCCAATCGTTAATAATGTGTAATTCCGCGCAGCTGTTCCCACGTCCAGATCATGCTGCATAACGCCCACAATCAACCCGCCAATAATGGTAATCAGCATAATCAGAATACCTGCGACGGCATCTCCGCTCACAAATTTACTGGCACCATCCATCGAACCATAAAAATCGGCTTCTTGAGAAATGGTAGCCCGGCGTTTTCTCGCAGCATCCTCGCCGATTAAACCGGCATTCAAATCGGCATCGATCGCCATTTGCTTACCTGGCATCGCATCCAGAGTAAAACGTGCGCTCACTTCAGCAATCCGGCCAGCGCCTTTTGTAATGACCAGAAAATTAATAACCACCAGAATAATGAACACCACCAGCCCAACCGCGTAATTGCCACCGACCAGAAAATGCCCGAATGCTTCAATCACCTTGCCCGCAGCATCAGGACCCGTATGCCCTTCCAGCAACACAATCCGCGTTGATGCCACATTCAGCGACAATCGCAATAGTGTTGTAATGAGCAGAATCGTTGGGAAAACTGCAAAATCAAGGGGATTCTTGGTATAGAGACTAACCATTAACACAATAATGGATAGTGCGATATTAAATGTGAACAATACATCCAATATGAAAGGCGGCAACGGCAATACCATCATTGCCAGAATCATGATAATCAGTATCGGACCAGCAAGTGTCCTGAAATTACCGCTTGCCGCTATCGATGATAATGTGAACGTGTTATTCATACTGTTTTATTTGATTTCCCGTAAAAAAACCAACTGTTTTCTTAATCATCATTAACTTTTGCTTTATCAAATCCATCTGGAACAGGTACATCAGTGGGTGGATGTGGCATATCTCCACCATATTCCTGGTACCGTTTTAACTGAAAAACATAAGCAAGCACTTCCGCGACAGCGGTATACAGTTTCTCCGGAATCTCGCTTTCTAACTCGGCGTAGTGATACAGTGCACGCGCAAGTGGTGGTGCCTCGAGAATCGGTATTCGATGTTCCTCGGCCAATTCACGGATACGTGCGGCCAGCAGGTGAACGCCTTTTGCCACCACGATCGGGGCGCGCATTGAATCACCTTTATAGCGAAGCGCCACGGCATAATGCGTCGGGTTTGTAACGATCACATCCGCCTTGGGAATTTCAGACATCATCCGACGACGCGCAGCTTCCCGCTGCAACATCCGGATACGTCCCTTGACGAGCGGATCACCTTCGCTTTCCTTCGATTCCTTGCGAATCTCTTCCTTGGTCATCCGCAGTTCTTTCGCATGTTTCCAGAGCTGGAAAGGCACATCGATTGCGACAATCAGTATCATCGCCCCGACAATCATAATAAAACTCAATTCGATCAACTCACCTGCACGAGCAATACCAGAAATAATCGGGATAGCAATCAACGCCATCACATCTTCTCTGTTGTGCCAAATGAGGATGGCTGCAACACCACCAACGATCAATGTTTTACCGACTGCCTTAACAAATTCGATCAAACTCGGTATTGAGAAAATTCGGGCTAGCCCCTTAATGGGATTAAGTCGGCCGAATTTAGGGATCAGTGCTTTTGAACTGAATAGCCAGCCACTAACCAACATCGGCGCAGAAAACGCCACGATGATCAATGTAATAAATAATGGAATTAAAGCCACCAGACCTTCAAAAGCGAGTTCATATAAGCGATTCAGCATCAAATCCGTTCTAAATGCCAGATCGCGTTCCATCTGCATGCCACCGCGCATGATGTCGGTTAATTTGACCATGAGACCATCGGCCATAAACATCATGGCGCCGGCTGCCGTTATCAGGATGGCAAATGTAGTAAGCTCTTGAGAGCGTGCAACCTGCCCTTCCTCTCTCGCCTTTTCCAGACGCCGGGGCGTCGCTGGTTCTGTTCGTTCTAAGCCACTATCACTATTACTATCAGCCATGATTTACTCCAGATTCTTACCATGGAATTATCATCGGGTTGAGTGACGTTCAATAGAACGAACAAAGAAGGATTTGTCCTCTTAATTTAGAAAACATCTTTTATATATATGAATAATTAATATAAAACAGTATATTGCAATATAATTGTAGATATTTTATCAGCATAAGAAATACAATTAAGCGACTAATTCTGCGCGCAACCATTAGCTTATGCAGGGATTTACGGTCAATAAATTTCAGAAAGATATGCATATTACATTACGATTTATCCGGCATTTCCTGGCAATAAGCCTATTTGTCAGCTTATTTCTAATCATATTGGGCTGGCTACTACTTCAAGGCAGTTTGCCTCACTATGAAGGCAGTGTAAATCTACCTGGACTATCTGCCCCGGTAATGGTTGAAAGGGACGTACTGGGTACTGTTACATTAAACGGGCAGAATCGATTGGATTTGGCCACTGCACTCGGATATGCACATGCCCAGGAACGCTTCTTTGAAATGGATCTGATGAGAAGACAGGCTGCTGGCGAGCTTGCTGAATTATTCGGATCAGCTGCTCTGGAAAATGACTTGAAGGCACGAAAATTCCGCATGCGCGCACGAGCATCAGCAATCATCAGCCAATTGCCAGCCGAACAGCATCAGTTGTTAGAATCCTATCGGAATGGCGTAAATAAAGGTATCGAGGCATTGGCAGTTCGCCCCTATCCTTATCTGCTTACCCGGACACAACCTTCCGTATGGCGCAATGAAGATAGCCTGTTGGTTATTTTTGCCATGTTCTTCACATTGAATGAGTCAAATATTGATCGTGAGCTTGGATTCTCCATCATGCGATCGGTATTGCCCGACAAGGTATATCAATATCTCACGGCAACTGGCGGATCCTGGGATGCTCCGCTGGCTGGTGAATCCTTTGCTCGACCACCTATCCCTGCCGCGCATGACATCGACTTACAGGCGCTCCACAAGAACTTATTCAAGAGCGATCACTCGTTCCATGACAATATGCCTGGCAGCAATAATTTTGCCGTATCCGGTGCTTTAACCGGTGGTGCTGCAATTGTCGCCAATGATATGCATCTGGCGCTGCGGGTACCAAATTTATGGTTTCGCACGCGACTGATTTATCCTTCCCACTCTGCAATAGGTACCCATACCGATGTTACCGGCGTGAGCCTGCCAGGTGTTCCTTCCATCATAATCGGCTCCAATCGCCATATTGCCTGGAGCTTTACCAACAGCTATGGTGATTTTGCAGACTGGATCCGGGTGTCACTGGATCCTCACGATAACAATCGGTATCGCACTTCGACCGGATGGCAGTCCATTAATACTTTTCATGAAACAATTCGGGTGAACAATGCTCCTGATGAACAGTTGATTGTGCAGGAAACTGAGTGGGGGCCTTTGATCGCGATTGATCACGATAAAACACCTCTGGCATTGGCCTGGACAGCCCTGCACCCTGAAGCTATCAATCTGAAATTGATTGAATTGGAGCAAACCAAAGCAGCCAGTGAAGCGGCTCTTATTGCACAACAAGCCGGTATGCCGGCACAGAATTTTATCGTCGGTGATCATAACGGCAATATCAGCTGGACGATAGCCGGGCGCATTCCGGTACGCAGGGGAAATTATGATCCGCAATTACCGTCAGATTGGTCTAGTCCTGATACGGGTTGGAACGGCTGGCTGGATACGGCGCAATACCCGATAATCAACAACCCTGATTCACACCGATTATGGACTGCCAATGCCCGCACAGTCTCGGGTGATCTACTGAATATTCTGGGAAATGGCGGCTATGATCTGGGTGCCAGGGCATCACAAATTCGTGACGGCTTATTTGCCCGTAATCAATTCACTGAGGAAGATTTGCTGGCAATTCAACTGGATCACCGCGCACTTCTCATGACCCGCTGGTATCATTTGTTAAAAGAGAATCTGACCTCAGCCGATAATTCGCCCTGGGCTACCGCAATGCAACAGACACTAGAGGATTGGGATGGAACGGCATCCACTGAATCGTCTGCTTATCGCATTGTTCGTACTTTCCGCTATGAAGTGATTAAAACCATATTAAATGGCTTTTCCGCAGTTGTTCGCCAAAATAACCCGGCTTTCAACTTGCCACGATTAAACCACGCGGAATATATTGCCTGGCAATTAATCGAACAACAACCGAACCACCTGCTTCCGCCTGTTTATAAAAGCTGGGAAGAGTTACTGCTACACTGCGCTCAACAGATTGCTGAGACCGCACATCAAGAAACCCATGCGGCTACACAGCAGAGTTGGGGCGAATACAACGCAGCACGCATTAGGCATCCGCTCAGCCAGAAATTACCGATTTTCATTGCAAAATGGCTCGATATGCCCGCTGACCCACTGCCTGGCGATCACAATATGCCACGAATACAGGCGCCAAATTTTGGCGCATCACAACGCTCCGCCGTCGCTCCAGGTCATGAAGAACAGGGTTATTTTGACATGCCAGGCGGACAAAGCGGACACCCACTCTCCCCTTATTACGGCAGTGGACATGCCAACTGGGTTAATGGCAAACCCACACCGTTCCTGCCGGGTATCTCAGAAAAGAAGTTGCTATTGGTTCCGGAAGTTTAAATAAGACCTGATCTGACAATTAATTACCGCAAGATGTTCTACTCGCGCAGTCTTTTAGAATCAGATAAGCATCAAAGGCTTCTTTGCATAAAAATATACGCAAAGAAGCCTTCTGAATTAGAACAGTCTAGTTAAAATTAAAAGTCCATTCTTTCGTCCAATCATCGTTTGCATCCTTGAATGCACCCACGTAATCGACAACATTAAAGAAAGGATCATTTACAGCAGCGCCGCCTAATGTCAGCGGTGATCCACCAGCCGGTAAATAGCCATTCAGGAGAGGATCTTCCGCTTTATTTTCAGATTGAGACAGAAACCAGTCAGCAACAGTAAACGGAGCCCCTTCAGCATCTTTATAGTTACTAATGCATTGGACAAAGGAGTTCTGCATCGTTAATCCACCCGTTAAACTTCCAGGAGAGCCTGCATTTGTATAGGTTGAAGTGCTATCAATCATTAAACAAACTGGAGAACCCGCAATAACTGAATTCCATATATTTGCACCTGTTCCACGGCGCAATAAAATGCCTTGTGTGGCGCCAGTATCATTACGACCTATAATAGTTACATTGGATAAAATCGGTTGAGAACGTGGCAGACTGTCATGATTCTTCTCGTTATTATCCGCTTCAATCCCACGATCACCAACACCAGCAGATTGCTTAATCAGAACAAACTGAGCACGACCTTTCCAGCCGCTTGTCCAATCAAAGGCATCATCACGGTTGTTAGTCAACACTAAATGCTTCATTTGAACCGTGCCACCAAACATTTCTATGCCGTCATCCAGACCTGAATGCACTTGTACATAATTAATAATTGTTCCTGAGCCAACGCCATTAAGCGTCAGACCATTGAGTTCTTCATCGGGACGTACGGCAAAACCGGCAAAAAGAATCTGCGTATACTTAATCACTCCACTGTTATCCGCTGGATTATTGCCACCAAAGAACTCAGAAGTAATAGCCTCATTTGGAACTGTACAAACCGATACACCTACATTACAACCATTTACCGGCGCATTGCCTGAAATGAGTAAGCCACCCCATTCTCCTGCTATCTGCTGGTTCGGCCCAGACATGACAATCGGATTATCCGGTGTGCCTTCTGCCATAATCCTTGAACCACGCCTGATCCACAAGTAATCCGCACCTGCCTGACCAAAAATTTTTGTTCCTGGGTTAATGGTAATCGTGGCACTTTCAGTATTATCACCACCGACAAAAACACCACCCGACAAAATCCACTGAGTATTTTTAGTCAATGTAATATCAGTTTTAATATCACCACTTAAAATACAAGATCCTTGAACAGGGCCTTGGGTTGCAAAACTGGGACAACCTTGAAATTGATTATTGGCCAGCTGCGCGATTGTAAAACGTAGCGGATTAGACCCAGGCACTACTTTCAATTTAACGTAAAAATCATCTGCACCCACAACAACGGAAGGAATATGTACCGCGACGGTATCAGAATCATAAACATTACGCTGCCCTGTTGTTGCTGATATTGGATCAGCCGCAGTTAGCAGTAATTCATTTCCACTTAACTGTAATTTAGCTTTATAAAATGCAGATGCTCCGCCACCCAAGACTTCAACAACCGGAAGATCCACAATGCCTGTTGCCGGATCAAAGGTTGCTGTTGCTGCCTGTGCATTTAATGCGATCGTGCTCAATAGAATTGCTGATGTAGTTAATAATTTTTCTTTCATATAGATCAATTTAAACATGATTTGCCTACCTCCAAGTTTTTAGTTAGGGCAAAGCAAATCTAACAGACCAACATGACAAGCATGTTACATATAAATGTAAA
>JBBTCY010000062.1:0-1564 GCA_038043005.1 Pseudomonadota bacterium | reverse complement strand
TCGCCCAAACGGTCAAAGTGTATAGCTTTAATTCCAAATCGAATGTCTGGTGGAAGCAGGAACAGGCAAAATTCACCCCATTGACTGCAGCTATTTTCCAGTTTCAATGGCCAAACATCCAGGCACTGGCAAAACTAGTACAACGCACAATGGATATTTCCGTTACGATTACTGAGGAATCGGCCTATGTGGCTACGGAATTGGGGGAATGTGAGGTGGGTTGGGTGACATTGAAGGAAGAGTGATTTGAGAATATTTTCGATGAATCAAGCCTATCTCAACTCGCGACCTGGCTCCAGAATGTGCTCTAAATAGCTTCTTGAAGCAGAATCTTCTCCAGCTTCAATCAGAACTCATCATTGAGCATCAATCGGAGCATCGCAAACTCGTCTTATTAATGGTATGGGAACCTCAATATTACGATTTTCCCACTTCTTATTAAATAGTTATCTATAATTGCCAACAGACCCTAATTATCATTGATGATTAAAGAACTGTAGTGGATTAATTTAGATGTTAAGCTATTTAATGGCAGACCCGGTAATTTTAATCAAAAGGAGAAAATAAAATGAGCGAAGAAAAATCAGTAAAAGAGCAATTGGAAGCCGAATTAGAAAATTTGCAATCAATAGTTGATGAAGTCAAATTACAAATGCATTTGGGAACAAAAGAAGCTCAGGAAAAAATCCAACCGCATATGCATGAACTCGAACAAGAACTAATCCAGGCAAAGAAAAACTGGGATCAGTTTGAAAGCGAATCAGAAAGTGCATGGGAGGATATTCAGACTGGACTAAGAAAATCCCTCAAATCAATGCAACAAGCTTTTGAAAGAGCGAAAAAGCATTTTCCGCCACAATAACAAAAGTAATGCTTGATTAGAGGCGACGCTGATAATGTCCGATCAATTCAGCTTGCCCGATAATATGATTTCGCATCGCCTGCTCAAGTGCAGCTTGGGTTGGATGATGTAAGTCAGGCAACACGGTATCCAGTGCATAAAGCTTATGAAAATAACGATGACTGCCGATTGGCGGGCAAGGGCCGCCATAATCGGTCCGCTTCCAGTCATTTATCCCTTGCAAAGTACCCGGCGGAAGATTTCTTTCTGAGATGCCTTCTGCCAAACCCGTGATTGCAGGAGGAATGTTATAGAGCACCCAATGCACCCAGGTCATTTTGGGGGCAGCCGGATCAGGCGCATCAGGGTCATCAACGATGAGTACCAGACTTTTGGTACCCTCGGGTATGCCTGACCAGTTAAGTGCCGGTGAAATATCCTTTCCATCACATGTCAATCGGACGGGGATCGCGTCATTGTGAGAAAAAGATGTCGATGTAAGTGTCAGAATCGTCAACAGTAAAGCAGTCATGCTTGTATCCTCCTTTATATAAACTTTTGCCAGGGATCTGTCGGACTTAAGCAATTGTAACGAGCGAAGTGGGATAATGAGTGTAGATTTTCTTAATCTTTAGGCACATAGTGATCCTATACAACAATTAATTGAGTAAATATGCACTCATTATCCCATCAGCATAGTAGATTAGCCTTAAGTCCGACAAG
>JBBTCY010000061.1:0-3420 GCA_038043005.1 Pseudomonadota bacterium | reverse complement strand
GCGCATCGACTGTCGCGGTCTGATCTGGGGGATAGCCAGTAACTGGTTTTTCCGGGGCTGAAAGATCACAATACATAACTGGCCAATTTCTGGTCTGGTTTTTTACCATTTATTTCAAAACACAGTTCCTTCTGATTGCCCTATCGATGCCCACACTTCCATACTGGCGCCTTTCCGGATTTTATTTTTTTTATTTTGCATTCATTGGTGCATTTTCGCCCTATTGGACTTTGTACCTCCAGTCACTTTCCTTTAGCGCATTGCAGATCGGTGTATTGATGTCGCTGCTGCTGTTTACGCGGATTTTCTCTCCGGCTGCCTGGGGATGGCTGGCGGATCATACGGGCAACCGGGTCATGGTTGTGCAGCTGGCGGCTGTAACCGGATTGATTAGTTTTTGTGGGTTCTTCATGGGGGAATCCTTTGCCTGGATTTTTCTGGTCATGTTGTTTATGAGCTTCTTCTGGAGCGCTTCCTTGCCGCTGATTGAAGCCATTACACTGTCTCATCTCGGTGATCACGCAGACAAATATGGCCGCATCCGTTCCTGGGGCTCTGTCGGATTTGTTCTGGCGGTTGTGGGTGTGGGTTATTTGCTGGATGTGGTGGAAATCGTCTGGCTACTCTGGGTGGTATTGGGTTTGAAGCTGGGAATCGTGTTTTTTTCCTATCACATACCTGAAACAGAAGTCGTTGGCTACAGTGCTGATCAACACTCGCTTCGGCAAATTTTCAGGCGACCGGAGGTTATTGCTTTTTTAGTATCCAGTTTATTGATGTTATTTGCCCATGGCACTTACTACACATTTTTCTCAATTTATCTGGTGGAACATGGCTATGACAAAGGATTGATCGGTTGGCTTTGGGCAACCGGGGTGGCGTGCGAAATTGGAGTGTTTTTTCTGATGCCCTGGTTGATGCGATGTTTCAACCTGAAACTCATATTAATCTTTAGCTTTGCCTGTGCAATCTTGCGGTTCCTGATGATAGGCTGGGGCGTTGATTGGGTACTGGTGCTGGTACTGGCACAGGTATTGCATGCCGCCACTTATGGCGCGCATCACATTGCCGCGATGATGGTGGTGCATCATTTCTTTCGTGGCCGTCATCAAGCCAAAGGGCAAGCGTTATATACCAGTATCGCATTTGGTATTGGCGGCGCTCTGGGTGCGGTGTTTAGTGGCTATACGTGGGAATGGCTGGGGGCTGAAGTGACGTTTACATTGAGCGCATTGACTGCCTTGCTGGGAATACTGTTGGTGGCATGGAAAATGAAACCTTT
Source organism: Pseudomonadota bacterium (assembly GCA_038043005.1). GTDB lineage: Bacteria > Pseudomonadota > Gammaproteobacteria > Burkholderiales > Nitrosomonadaceae > Nitrosomonas. The sequence continues at coordinate 2,138 of JBBTCY010000061.1, read as the reverse complement.
AAATAGCGAATAGATTTCAGGGTTTAGAGTCTGTTTCTTGTATTAACTTTGTGGGATAATTATCAGTTATCTAAATTTGGTTTGGCACGATGCAAACGTTATACGACAAACTCTGGAATCAACATCTGGTTCATATCGAATCGGATGATCCTGGCAGCATGGCGCTGCTCTATATTGACCGTCATCTGGTTCATGAAGTTACCAGTCCGCAGGCTTTTGAAAGCTTAAAACTGGCCGGGCGTAAGCCATGGCGTTTGAGCTCGATTCTTGCAGTGGCTGATCATAACGTGCCAACGACGGATCGCAGTCAGGGAATCCATGATCCCATTTCCCGCTTGCAGGTCGATACGCTTGATCAGAATTGCGACGAACTTGGCATCACAGAGTTTAAAATGCAGGATTTGCGTCAGGGCATTGTGCATGTGATCGGTCCGGAGCAGGGCGCAACCTTGCCTGGAATGACAGTGGTATGCGGCGATTCACATACCAGTACGCATGGTGCATTTGGCTGTCTGGCATTCGGTATCGGTACATCAGAAGTGGAACATGTGCTGGCGACGCAGTGCCTGCTTACAAAGAAGGCTAAAGCCATGCAGATTCTGGTGGAAGGTAAACTGGGTCTGGGTGTTACGGCCAAAGATATCGCATTGGCGATCATTGGTAAAATCGGGACGGCGGGTGGTACGGGTTATGCAATCGAGTTTGCCGGCAGTGCGATCCGTGCTTTAACGATGGAAGGGCGCATGACACTGTGCAATATGGCGATTGAGGCAGGCGCGCGTGCCGGCATGGTTGCAGTCGATGAGACTACGATTGACTATATTCAGGGACGACCCTTTGCACCGAAAGGTGAACTATGGGAAAAAGCAGTGGCGTACTGGCGTACCTTACAAAGTGATGCTGGTGCAGTATTCGATCAGGTGGTATTGCTGGATGCAGCGCAAATCAAGCCTCAGGTCACATGGGGCACTTCACCTGAAATGGTTACCACGATTGATGGAGCGGTGCCGGACCCACGCCATGTAGCCGACGAAGTGAAACGGCATGATATGCAACAGGCATTGAATTACATGGGTCTGCAAGCCAATACGCCCATAACGCAGATATCGCTGGATAAAATATTTATTGGTTCCTGCACGAATTCCCGCATTGAGGATTTGCGCTCAGCTGCGCAGGTTGTAAAGGGTAAACATATTGCGTCAACCATTAAACAGGCGTTGGTTGTGCCGGGTTCTGGCCTGGTCAAGAAACAGGCGGAACTGGAAGGACTCGATCAGGTTTTTGTTGCGGCGGGATTTGAATGGCGTGAGCCAGGTTGTTCCATGTGCCTGGCGATGAATGATGACCGGCTGGCATCGGGTGAACGCTGTGCATCGACTTCTAATCGCAATTTTGAGGGCAGGCAAGGCCCCGGGGGCCGTACGCATCTGGTAAGTCCGGCGATGGCAGCCGCCGCAGCGATCGCCGGACATTTTGTTGATGTCCGGGATTTGGGAATCCTTTAAACGTTATACGGTATTTATGGAAAAATTTCATACCATGAGCGGGATCGTAGCGCCGCTGGATCGAGCCAATGTCGATACGGATGCGATCATCCCGAAGCAGTTTTTGAAATCGATCAAGCGATCCGGCTTTGGTCAGAATTTATTTGATGAATGGCGCTATCTGGATCACGGTGAACCCGGCATGGATGCTTCTCAACGTCAACTGAATCCCGATTTTATTCTGAATAAGCCGCGTTACCGGGCTGCGCAGATATTGCTGGCAAGAGCGAATTTCGGGTGTGGCTCGAGTCGCGAACATGCGCCCTGGGCCCTTCAGGATTATGGATTTCGAGTCATTATTGCCCCCAGTTTCGCAGATATATTTTTTAACAATTGTTTTAAGATTGGTTTGCTGCCAATCATTCTGGATGCGGCAATTCTGGATAAATTGTTTGAGGCAGTGAAAGCAATCGAGGGATATTGTCTTACGGTTGATCTGCAATCACAGACTGTGACTATTCCTGAAGGTGAAGTATTCTCTTTTGATGTGGATCCTTTTCGTAAGCACTGTCTGATAAATGGATTGGATGACATTGGCCTGACGCTGCAACATGCCGAGAAAATAAAACAATTTGAACAAAAACGTCGTTCAGA
>JBBTCY010000060.1:0-5003 GCA_038043005.1 Pseudomonadota bacterium | reverse complement strand
CTACGACCTTCGGGTTATGAGCCCGACGAGCTGCCAGACTGCTCCACCCCGCGTCAGAAGTGCCGAAGTATAGCAAGCTCGCTTACCATGGTCAATCAATAGTCTGCGCTATTCGTTAGATATTGTTAAATCCTCAACACTGCGATAATCGATTCATCCATCTTACTTTTTGTTTGTGCCGTTGCCATGCAGCTTCTTTTTTTAATACGGTATTGATAATTCTCAGAATATTCCCCATGTTTATCGGTTTCTCAACTTGCCTGATATAGCCTGTCAGATTGACTGCCGGATGCAATTTCCCACATTGATACAAAGACCATATTTCTGCAGCATAGTCGGCATACGCCAATTCTGGCGCAAAACGACTGAAATAAGTTGTCAGGTTATCAATATCGCGTTTAATCATGCGCTGCACATATTGACTGCCTGTCGCATGAATCGCCTGTGGCAGATCAATAATCACAGGCCCCTGACTATCAAGCAAAACATTATATTGCGATAAATCCCCATGTACGATTCCGGCACAAAGCATTTGTACAATCTGTTTAATTAGAACACGATGATATGTACGTGCCTGTACCGGCGTGAGGACTACATTGCTTAATTGAGGTGCAACATTTCCTTTTTCATCAAGGATCAATTCCATCAATAATACACCGGCAAAGTAATTATGGAATTTTGGTACCCGTATGCCGGCAATTCCAAGGCGACATAACATATCGACTTCCGTATGCTGCCAAGCTTCTTCCTTCGTATGACGCCCATAGCAACTTCCCTTTTCTATTGCGCGTATGCGTCGACTATTTTTTACTTTGCGGCCTTCTGTATAGCTTGCGCTTTGATGAAAATTACGTTTATTCGATTCTTTGTATACTTTTGCGCAGCGAATTTGCTCGCCACATTGCACCATATAAATCATGGCTTCTTTGCCACTCATCAACTGGCAAATTACACGATCAATCAATCCTTCTTCAATCAACGGTTCAAGTCTTTTAGGTGTCTTCATAGGGTATTATGCAAGCATGTTTTGAATTAATAACACGCTTCTTTCCTCCAGTATTTTACGAAAATTGTTTTTGCGGTTTCTTCAATATCGATATTTGAATGAATCGCGTTGAATAAATTGTAGAGAGGGTGATTAGATTTTGGAATGTGGCATATTGTCGCGCGACAATATGCCACACCATACTGTCAACAGCCGTTATTATTGAGAAATTGCTAATAATAGCTATTATTTATACTGACTGTTATGCTGCGACATCATCACGATCAATACTGGCAGAATTAGATTATCTGGGTCATCCTTTGCCGGAAGGAACTTTCATGCAACAAGAAGAAAATTTATTTACACATCAGGATACGCTGGCTAACCTCCATGAGAACTTACCACTGACTGATAAATTACGTTTTATTCATCAAGTAATCCGGCAGGATTTTCCATTTATCGATCGTCTGGCTATTGCATTATTTGATGAAAAAACAGAAATGCTTAAAACGTATACGCATAGTACTGAAGGCAATGATAGCCCTGTGACCACCTATGAGGCTCCGCTCAGCTCCGCACCATCGCTCCACGCCATCATTGCGCATCGTCGTCCACGCCTGGTACAGGATCTTAATATTTTTTCTCATGGCACTCATGAACATACCAAGCGGGTTGCGGCCAAAGGTTACAAAGCCAGTTATACAATGCCTCTCTATCAAAGCGGTACTTTTATCGGCTTCCTGTTTTTTAACTCACTGCAAGAACATCCATTTACACCCCAGACACTGCGGCAGGTTGATATCTATGGTCACCTAATCGCACTGATGGTGATCAATGAATTGACTGCCATACGAACATTGCTTGCTGCAGTTCGTGCAGCGCGTAACATGACGCATTATCGTGATCTTGAAACCGGCTCGCATATTGATCGTACGGCTCACTATGCCCGTCTCATTGCTCGTGAGCTTTCACCAAGCTATCATATTACCGATGAGCAGATTGAACATATTTTCCTGTTCTCTCCCATGCATGACGTTGGCAAGATTGGCATCCCGGATAGTATCTTGCGCAAGCCCAGCAAACTCAATACAGAAGAATTCGATGTCATGAAAACACACCCGGCAAAAGGACGTGAGATCATCGATTCAGTTCTGGAAGACTTTAGTCTGGGTACATTCGGTCACGTTAATATCTTACGCAATATTGCTGAATATCATCATGAGGCAATTGATGGCAGCGGCTATCCTAAGGGTTTAAAAGGAGATGAGATTCCGATTGAAGCGCGTATCAGTGCAGTCGCTGATGTGTTTGATGCACTGACTTCACGCCGGACTTATAAAGCACCCTGGAGCAATGAAGAAGCATTCACCATGTTAAGGCAAATGTCCAATAGCAAGCTTGATCAGGATTGTGTCGAAGCATTAATTAATAATGCCGATAAGATACTGGAAATCCAGCAACTTTTTCGGGATGAGGAATTGGTTTAACTAACCTATCACAAATACCCTATTCGCTTGATTTGTCCTTTGTAATCCATTGTTGAACAACCAGACTGCCTATCAGATCGCCTTCTACATTCACCGTAGTTCGGAGAGTATCCAATATACGATCTACCGGCATCAGAATAGCTATTGCTTCAACAGGCAAACCCACTGATTGCAATACCATCACCATTGTTACCATGCCAGCGCTGGGAATACCGGGCGCGCCGATTGCTGCCAGCATGGCCGTCAGGAATACAATCATTTGTTGCAACAAACTGAGTTCGACACCAACCAGATTGGCAATAAATAAAGCTGCTATCGCTTCATAAAGCGCCGTACCATCCATATTCATGGTCGCGCCTAATGGAATCACAAAGCCTGCCACATCCCGTTTGACATGCAAATGTTGTTCAGCACAACGTAATGTCACTGGCAATGTTGCTGCACTGGAACTGGTTGCAAATGCAGTAATAAGTGCTTCACGCGCACCAAGCCAGAATTTGATGGGCGTCATAGCCGTTATCAGATATAGAATTAAAGGCAAAACCACTAAACCATGTAATAGCGTGACACCGATTACAATTGCTACAAACTTGATTAATATCGATAACAGATCAATGTCTTGCGTAACCACTAACTGCAACAATAATGCCATGATACCAAATGGAGCCAATCGCATAATCCAGTTAACCAGCATTAATATCAATTCGAGGAATTCCTGCATGAATGTCAGGATGTTGCGATACCGCTCACCACCAATCACCAGCGCGATGCCAAACAATAAAGCAAATATTACTACAGCCAGTATGTTGCCTTGCGCCAGTGCTGCAATTGGATTTTGAAACAATGAATGTAGAAAATGAGCAAAAAAATCCGGTAATGGCATCTGTGTTGCCTGAAAATCCCGCATGGCATCCTGAAACATCGCTATCTGCAGACCATTGCCGGGTTGTAGTAAGTTAGCTGCCGTTAGCCCTAGCACAATGGCGAGTGCCATCGTTGAAACAAAGAAAATCAATGTTACTTGCCACACACGGTTTATTTGCTGATGTGAGCGTAAATTAGCCACCCCGACAACAATTGACGTGAATACCAGCGGAATTAACACCATTCGCAATAAATCAATGAATAAGGTGCCGATCAGCTTTGCGATGTACAAGCCGCTCTGTGTAATACTGGATTCATGACCCAGTTTCACAAAGAAAAAACCCAGTACAATGCCGCCTAATGTACCCAGTAGAATTTGGGTATTGAGTGATATTCTGCTCACTGGTTTCTATCCATTTCTATTATTCGTTATTATGCGTATAGGCAACTACGATATGATGCTTGATAAAACTGATTCCATGGTTTTTCGATTTTTACTTAAAATCCCTGATAGGAATCAATTTGTTTATCATAAAATTTTGCGCGATATGGACTGATTCGTATCGACCAGGAAAAATACTGATAAAATGAATGAGATTTTAAGCAATTGATCACATAGAATTACAACATTATATTGAAGTTATTCAGTGCACTACTTTGAAATACCGCTCAATTTATCAATAAATTGATTATTTTATGGAGCTTAAAGAGAAGATTTTTAATAGAAATACCATGTATACCATATATCTTCGTGATAAAAACCAACGCATCTATCGCAAATCCACGACTGCTGATAAAACAGAAGCGATAAGAGATTTTGAAATGCTTGTTAATAGAAAAGAGCTCGATGGTTGCAAGATACTGGCGATTATTAAATATCAAGATTCTCCTCTGGCATTTCACAGATTTGATGTATCAGCCGATCACCCCAATAATTTACGCGGAAAGGTTCTTAAGATTCAATAGCATTAGAAATAAAACAAGCAATATGGAAAATGGTATGAATTTTAAGCACGATGAAATTAACCGCAGATAATTACTTGGCGTATCTAAAAGTTGAAGTGCCGATAATGTTCAAAATAATATTTTCAGGTATACTCCTCCGCTGCAAATAATGGCCTGTTATTTAAGTGATCATGGCTGAGCACAATTAATGTTTTATAAAATATATAAGCTAATAACACTATAAAATTCAAGAAATAAAATATGTAAGGAAAACCTATGCAGAAAAATCTAGTTGGTATTATCGTAATATTGTTGGCATTGAGCTTGCCATTCAATGTATTTTCAAAATCAGAAGAAACTGCCAAAGCAATGCCGGAGTCTTCACAACCTATGGACAGCGGTAATGGCTGGAAACTGGTTAAAACATTAGAAATGGGAAAATCTGGGAAATTTATTCATATTGTATTGATTGACCATGATAAATATACTGACAAAACAATCTATAGTGCAGTTATCTTCAAATTCTGCCGAGATGAACAGGATTTCTGCAGAATCAGATTCTGGAGTCAGGAGCGTTATATTCCAGAAAAAGCTTCTTTAACTACTGAACAGAATAAACAATTAAAAGCTGAGTACACCGTCAATAAAGCTGCTGGTATTCATCAGTTACGCTGGTCTTGCAGTATTGATCCCGACAAGAGTCATTGTTTCTCTCACTAAAT
>JBBTCY010000059.1:0-3995 GCA_038043005.1 Pseudomonadota bacterium | reverse complement strand
CCTTGAACGGGCAAGTGGATATCAATTTCTCCACGTCGATTCTTCAGTAATGTAATTGCCAGTTCCAGAGGAATGGATGGTGCATTGTCACTTTCTATTTTCTCACCCAGGGCGAACTGATCCAGAAAAACCTTGTTTTCGGCAGTGAGCGTCCCTTTCTCGATTTGATAATGAACATCAACGGATAATTTACCTTTCTCAATGCCATAGCCAATGTATTTACCTGAATACGGACTAAAGGGAGGCAGGTCAATATCCTGGACTTTGGCAAAAACATCCAGCAGCAATTCAGCGCTGAATGGATCAATCGTGCCGCGAATATCTAATGGCGCTGTTTTATCGACAGCACCGAGAATCTCAATTTTTCCCAGCTTATTGGATTGCAGCGGCCCGATCTGACCTGACAGACCTGTCAGGTTTGCCTGATAATTGGGCTTGATAAATTGATCCTTAAAGTAGATATTGCCTTGTTGCAGGATGACTTTACCAATGTGGACGGGAATGGGTTTTTCTGCCGGAGCAGGGGTTTGGCTGGATTTGTCAGCATCGGCTGTTTTGGGTTGAACCGTTTCATCCTGTCGGATGATCTGCTGAAGATTGAGGCCGCCTTCGGGCAGAATAACGACGCGTGCAAAGAAATTACTCAATTTGATCGAATGAATATCAACCTGTAATGGTTCGTTTACAAAGTTGATCTGGTTGACATCCAGTTGCTTCCAACGTAACAGATCTGAGGCAGTCTTTGGGTTAAATACATTAAAATTGGCCAGTTGTGCCTGGCCATTCACTCCTATCTTTAATGGTTCGCCATTGGCTTTAATATTTCCTGCAAAAGAAATATCGCCGCTGGTTAACAATACATTCATTTTGTCAGCCACCCAACCTTGCAGCGATACCAGATCAATCGACTTGATGTCCAGATTCAATTCAGCAGTAAAGGGTGCCCAAGCCAGCGAGCCATTTGTTTTTAGACTGCCGTGTTTATTAACTTGTGCCTGAAGTACAAGGTTTAATGGCTTTTCTCCGGTTAAGTCTATGTTATTAATTGTTAAATCAAGCTGGTCGATAACCATGGGTGCCGGTTTAGAGAGTGCCAGATCTTCATAATGAAGTACTGCAGCTTTGAGTTTTATTCCCTTGATTTGCGTAGTCCAGGCAGCGTTATTCTGTTCGGAAGTTTTTTGCACTGCAATTTGGGTTGCGGGAGGCAATTCTTTTTCTTCCGGATTGATAGCAATCTGTGCGTGGCCACTGCGGACTGGTTTTCTGGTCGGAATTGGAATGAGGCCTGTCGCAACTGTAGCGGGTTGATCAGAAAGCGATGTAAAAAGTCGGATTAAATCGATTTCGCCAGTTTGCTCTCGACGCATGCGCGTATTGAAACGATCCAGTATTATTTCACCCAGCGCAATCTGCTGTGCTTTGGTATCTATCTCGATATTGTCGATAGTAAATTTGGCCAGTGACAGGGCCGGTTGATTTTCATTTTTGCGGGATATGGTAATGCCACCCAGCATTAGCGCAACGTGAGAAGGTTTCTGTCCGATCAGATCAACGTGGGTCAATGTAAGCTGGACATTCTTCAGATCAACAAGATAGGGGTCTGCAACCGTTTGATTGCTTATCTTTAGCTGGCGTAATGCAGTGTTGCCCGATAACGAGATGCTGGGAGATTCATTGGAAACCTGCGAAAAAGTCAGCAACAGGTTGCTGTCAAAAAGGCCGGTCAGCAAGGTAATACCGGCTGGCAGGGGAGCGTATTGATCGATAAAAGTTAAATCAATGTCGTTTAATTTAAGTGCTATGGTTGCTTCACGCCTGTCGGTGAAGGGACGCAACTTGCCATCCAGCGAGAATGGGGCACCATTAATCCTGGCACTGAAGTGTGGCTCAACCCAATTTGAGACTACGCTGTCAAAGTTGGCAATAAATGGAATGCTGAGATTGATTTCAGAGATTTCCTGATGGCCTTGCTGGTATTGATCGACGAGTTCAAAGCGCCCCCCTTCGATTTTAATATTGCTGACAGAAAATAAGGCTTTCTGTGAGGAAGTGTTTTTATTATCTTCGGCCGGTTGCGTAAATTTTGTGACGAGATCAGAGATATTAAATTGATCCCTGCTTTCGCGTACCAGGCGTATGGAAGGGGCTGCCAATGTAATAGCGCTGATAACTGGCGCGCGTTGCGTGATGGATTCACTGCTCAGGTCGATAAATAGCCGGTCAAAGGAAAGCAGCGTTTCTTCGGGTTTTTCTGGACTGCCGGTTTTCTCACCCACGCGAAAACCATGTACCGTTAATTGCAGGGTGTGGGGTTTAAACTCGACCAATGCAACGGTGACCGGACGCTGTAAGGTATCCGATAAAACAATTTCAAGCTGGGATTTTGCATAGCCAGGAAGCCAGTAGTAGCTCAGCAATCCTGACAGGACAATCAGCGCAACCAGAATACCAAGACTGATGCCAAGGCGTTTGAGGCTGATAAAACGCGGCTGTAGGGTCGGAGTCATGGTGTTCCTCTCTGGTTATGGCGCACAGGATTTTTTCTGGGGATTAACCGTACATACTTTTATTTTTTTATTTGTTAACAGGTGGAGACTTCAGGCCGCGTCAGTAGCTGTTTAACAGCCTGTTAAGGCGAGCCACTAACGCAAGCGATAAGTAAATTACAAAAAGTAGTAATCTGCTTATCAATAATGTGAATCTCCTTGCAGGCCAACCAATTCAACATCAAATATCAAGGCAGCATGCGGGGGAATGACATTGCCTGCGCCACGTGCGCCATAAGCCATGGTGGATGGAATAATTAAAGTGCGTTGGCCGCCTACTTTCATGCCATTCACGCCTTGATCCCAGCCTTTAATGACTCGACCCGAGCCCAATAAAAAAGAAAAATGGGCATCCCGGTCATGTGAGCTATCAAATTTCTTGCCTTTTTTATCCGGTGCATTTTCATCGTAAAGCCATCCGGTATAATGAACCTTTACAGTTTTTCCTACAATAGCTTCGTCACCTGTACCGACCTTTGTATCGATTTTTTGAAATGCCGGTCCTTCGGGCGCCGCCTGTAATGTGACCGCATTTTCTTTGTACGAAAATGCGATCTGGGGCAGCATCATTATTAGTGCGATAATAAGACTGAATTTAAACAGAGAATTCATTTTGAATATAACTTCCTTAAGAAAAATAATTAAATCGGGTTAATCCTGCGTACAAACATTTATATAATATACTGGGTATGGTCCTTCGTCATTAAGGAAGCCCTGAATAATTGTCATTTCGAGCATAACGAGAAATCTATGCAGTAGATTACCAAAGATTCCTCACTTTGTTCGGGATGACAGATGAGGGCTATTCAGAGTTTTCTTAAGGACATGATCTTCTTCTAAAACGAGCAATCAGGCCGCGCACGTATTTTTCACATCCTTTATTGAAAAGTTATATCAACACCTATGCGATCCTCAGAGGATAACGAAAGACGCCAGAATGAACAGGACGTGCCGGATGCTCAGGCAGTCGATCTTCTGTGTTTGCACGATTCTCCGCTGGTTCGCAGCCTGTATCTGGGGGCTGGTTTTCTTGCCTTATTTCTGGGTGCGCTCGGTGTTGTATTGCCGGTATTGCCCACGACCCCTTTTATATTGCTGGCGGCTGCCTGTTTTGCACGGGGTTCAGAATACTGCCATGGAAAATTACTGGCAAATCATATTGCGGGCCCCATTATTCGCGAATGGTGTCTTTATCACAGTATCCCGCGCCGTGCCAAACGATGGGCTTATTTATTGATGGCACTATCGTTTGGCAGTTCTATTTTCATCGTGCCGGAAATGTGGCAGAAAATAATGCTGATGGTCATTGGCAGCATATTGGCATGCTACGTTTGGCGCATACCTGTCAGAGACATGGATGCCTGATATGATCCGATTAATTTTTTAAATTTTAGGGGCTGTAGTAGATTAGCTTAGATGATAAGCTAATTGAATGAAGATAAGTCA
>JBBTCY010000058.1:0-5442 GCA_038043005.1 Pseudomonadota bacterium | reverse complement strand
TCGTACGAGACTCCAGACAATAAAAATCTGTCTTTCAATACATTACTTTTTATTTTTATGAAAAAAGTTATTTAGATGCAAATTTACTTATTACCCGCCAGCTTTTGGTTTTTGATATAGGTCTACATTCTTCAATTACAACCGCATCACCCATCACATATTGATTATCTTCATCATGTGCATGATATTTCTTAGAACGAAATATAAACTTCCCATACAGCGGGTGTTTAACTTTTCTCTCAACCAGTACAGTCACGGTTTTATCTGTTTTATTACTGACAACCATACCATTTAGGGTACGTTTCAATTTTTCATTTATCATGTTGATTCAATTTTTGAGTGATTACAGTTTTAACTCTAGCAATATCTTTTTTTATTTTTCTTAATTGATTTGGATTAGATAGTTGTTGTGTTGCAAATTGCATCCTTAATCCAAAGTGTGCCTTTAATAGTGAAATTAATTCACTATTTAATTCAGGCAATTGCATATTTCTTAATTCATTAGCTTTCATGGCTACCCACCAATCTGTCGAGTTATGAATACGGTTCTAATGGGTAATTTTGCCGCTGCCAGCTTAAAAGCTTCTCGCGCAAGCTCTTCATTTACGCCGTCCATTTCATACAGCATCTTACCAGGTTGAATCTCAGCAACATAGTATTCTGGATTCCCTTTACCTTTACCCATCCGAACTTCAGCCGGTTTATGTGAGATTGGTTTATCAGGAAATATTCTGATCCAGATACGTCCACCCCTTTTTATATGTCGTGTCATTGCTCGTCGAGCAGCTTCAATCTGGCGTGCAGTAATTCTACCTCTACCAATTGCTTTTAGTCCAAAATCCCCAAAGCTAACTTTTGCTCCACGTGTCGCAATTCCCGTATTGCGTCCCTTTTGTTGCTTACGATATTTGGTTCTAGCTGGTTGCAGCATTTTTATCTCCAAAACCTACAGTATCATCGCCAATCATAGAGTCACTATCTTTGATACTTAATTCACCAGCATCTTTCTTACTCTTACCACCTGAAGGCTTAGCAAATGATGCAGCAGTCCTTTTATTAAATTTCTTTTTTTCAGTATCAATCAGATTAGCTGTGCTTGTTTGAACACTTTGGTCGTTGGCGCCAAGCAATTCACCCTTAAAAATCCAGACTTTTATTCCTATAATTCCAAAAGTTGTTTGAGCTTCTGATGTACCGTAATCAATATCAGCTCGCAATGTATGCAAAGGCACTCTTCCTTCTCTATACCACTCTGTTCTTGCAATTTCTATACCATTTAATCTACCAGAGCTCATTATTTTAATACCCTGGGCACCTAATCGCATCGCATTCTGCATAGCACGCTTCATTGCGCGTCTAAACATAATTCTTTTTTCAAGTTGCTGCGCAATATTATCAGCTATCAGTTGTGCATCTAATTCTGGTTTTCTGATTTCTTCGATATTTACATGTACAGGAACACCCATTCTTTTCTGCAACTCAGCTCTCAGAACTTCAATATCCTCACCCTTCTTACCGATAACTACACCTGGACGAGAGCTGAAAATTGTTATTCTTGCATTTTTAGAAGGCCTTTCGATTAAAACTCTTCCTACTGAAGCGTGCTTGAGTTTTTTACTGAGAAAGGATCTAACCTTAATGTCTTCATTTAGCATTTTTGCGAAGTTATTGCTATTGGCATACCACTTTGATAACCAATTTCGCTGTACTGAAAGACGAAAACCAGTTGGATGTATTTTCTGACCCATATCGAAGCGTGCCTTTATTTTAGGTTTTTAGCATTATCGCCTAACGTAAGCGATATATGACATGTTGGTTTCTTAATTCGGTTACCGCGCCCCTTAGCGCGGGCACTTGTGCGTACCATGAATGTTCCACGGTCTACAAAAATAGTTGATACCTTAAGCTCATCAATATCTGCACCGTCATTATGCTCAGCATTCGCTATCGCCGACTCTAACAATTTACGTATAATGTCAGCTCCTTTTTTAGGGCTAAACATCAGAAGATTTAAAGCTCTTTCTACCGGCAGCCCCCTTATTTGATCGGCTACTAACCGACCTTTCTGAGCTGAGAGCCGAACGCCTCGTAATATAGCAGTAGTTTCCATTATAAATTCCTATCGCTTTGCCACAGCTTTTTTATCGCCGGCATGACCTTTAAATGTACGTGTAAGAGAAAACTCCCCAAACTTATGGCCAACCATATTTTCTGTAACAAATACAGGAATATGCTGTTTACCATTATGTACAGCAATAGTTAATCCAATAAAATCCGGTAAAATTGTAGAACGTCGCGACCATGTTTTAATCGGTCTCTTATCATTTGAAGCACGCGCTTTCTCTATTTTTGAAATTAAATGCGTATCAACAAAAGGACCTTTCTTAACTGAACGTGCCATTTATATATTATCCTTTCTTTGAATAACGATGACGAACTATCATCACTTCAGTTCTCTTATTGGCTCTTGTTCTATAGCCTTTTGCCGGTGTCCCCCAGGGACTGACAGGATGTCGTCCCGCTGATGTTCTACCCTCTCCACCACCATGTGGATGATCAACTGGATTCATCGCCACACCGCGAACTGTCGGTCGAATTCCACGCCAGCGCATTGCACCAGCCTTGCCAAGAGATCTTAAATTATGCTCTGCATTACTTACTTCACCAATCGTTGCCCTGCAATCTATATGTACTTTACGAATCTCACCAGATCTAAGACGTAATTGTGCATAACTCCCATCACGGGCTTGTAACTGCACTGAGGTGCCTGCCGATCGCGCTAATTGCGCTCCTTTACCAGGCAATAATTCGATACAGTGGATAATCGTACCGAGCGGTATATTACGTAATGGCAATGTATCACCGATTTTAATCTGTGCAGTCCTTCCACTATTAATCTGCGAACCAACTACCAATCCTTTTGGGGCAATAATATAGCGTCTCTCTCCATCTTTATAACAAACCAAGGCAATATTCGCCGTTCGATTCGGATCATACTCAATTCTTTCCACAACCGCAGGTATGCTGTCTTTGTCACGCTTAAAATCAATCATTCTGTAATGTTGTTTGTGACCACCTCCTCTGTGCCGTGTTGTGATACGACCAGAGTTATTACGACCTGCCGTTTTTGTTTGCTTCTCAATTAACTGCTTATATGGAGAACCCTTATGCAGATCATTATTAACTAATCTAACTACTGCGCGACGACCTGGTGATGTTGGTCTTAATTTGACTAATGCCATCACTTATCCTCTGTCTTTGAAAAAGTAGTGAAATTTAATTCCTGTCCATTCTTAACACTAACGATTGCCTTTTTCCAGCTATTTCTCTGGCCCATAAATCGACCATATCGCTTCTTTTTACCTTTTACATTGACTGTCTGAACATTCCCAACTTCAATTTTTTGTTCTTTCCAGAGAAATTCTATTGCTTCTTTTATTTCTTTTTTGGTCGCATCTTTCAGAACACGAAAAACAATTTGATTATTCTTTTCACCTAGAAAAGTAGCTTTTTCTGAAATATATGGTGCCAAGATTACCTGCAATAGCCGCTCATGATTTAGATTATTCATGCAAGAATTTCCTCAAATTTCTTTAATCCTTCAGCGGTAATTAAAACTTTTTCAAATCTTAAAAGACTGACTGGATCAACACTTTTTACTTCAACAGCTGCTACTCGCGGAATATTCCGAGATGACAGATATAGATTTTTATTTAACTCATGCGTTACTATCATGACTTCATTAAGCCCTAGATCTTTTAATTTTTTTGATAGATCTTTGGTTTTATGAGTATCAATATCCAGTGTATCAATCACTAACAAACGTTCATCACGAATTAACTGTGACAGAATTACACTCATGCCTGCACGATACATCTTTTTATTTAATTTTTTTCTGAAATTTTCATCTGGGCTATTAGGAAATATCTTGCCACCTCCACGCCACAGAGGACTTGAAGCCATTCCGGCCCTTGCACGCCCCGTTCCCTTTTGCCTCCAAGGCTTACGTGTTGATTTTGCCACGTCAGATCGCCCTTTTTGAGCTCTCGTCGCACCACGCGCATTAGATAAGTATGTGGTAACAACCTGATGAACCAGCGCTTCACTATACTCCCGGTTAAAAAGAGTATCGGACACCGTTACATTACTATCTTTCTGATTCTTCTTACCAATAAGCTTGAGTTCCATTACTTATTCACCTTATTACTATTTATTCTGCTCATTAGCTTTCGAATTCTTGCCACTTAATTTAACACTTGGATTCACGACAAGATTACCGCCTTTTGATCCTGGAACTGCGCCTTTAACCAGCAACAAACTCCTCTCTTCATCGATTCTAAGCACTTCCAAATTCTGTACAGTTCTAGTTACGCAACCCAAATGACCGGACATTCTTTTTCCTGGAAATACCCGTCCAGGGTCTTGCGCCATCCCGATAGATCCTGGTTTGTTATGTGCTTTTGAATTACCATGACTGGCTCTATTCGATGAGAAGTGATGTCGCTTTATAACCCCGGCATACCCTTTACCTATCGTTACTCCGGAAATATCAACCATCTGTCCAATAGAAAAGATACTTACCTTTACCAGCGCTCCACTCTCTAACTGAGCTAATTCCGCATCAGAATCTACTCTAAATTCTCTTAACAAACTACCAGCCTCTACTCCAGCTTTAGAATAATGACCCGCTATGGCTTTAGTAACGCGACTTGATCTTCTTTTGCCATACGACAACTGAGCAGCTGAATACCCATCAGTTTCAATTTTCTTAATCTGCGTCACACGATTATTTGAAACATCAATCACCGTAACTGGCAGACTATCACCATTATCCGAAAAAATACGCGTCATACCGATCTTCCGACCGATCAATCCTAAACTCATTTCATTCCCTTTTTGGAGGAGTAAGTCAATTTAATTTAAACTAACTTAGCATTAACAGAATCGATAACTTCTTATTTACTTATTACGATTTGTTTATTATCCAGCACAATTATAACTTTATTTCGACATCAACCCCTGCCGGCAGATCTAGCTTCATTAATGCATCGACTGTTTTATCTGTTGGGTCAATAATGTCCATCAAACGCAAATGTGTTCTGATCTCAAATTGATCACGTGATGTTTTATTCACATGCGGTGACCGCAATACGTCAAAACGCTCGATCCTAGTCGGTAATGGCACAGGTCCTTTTACCACCGCACCAGTTCGCTTTGCTGTTTCTACTATCTCAAGTGCCGATTTATCTATTAACCGATAATCAAAGGCTTTAAGACGAATTCTAATTTTCTGATTTTGCATACACTCGACCTTGAGTTAGTGAATTCAACATTTCCATCTACTATCTAAATTATCAAATTCAAACTCTTCAATTATCTTTAATAATTATTATTCAATAATTTTTGCAACGACGCCAGCGCCGACAGTTCTGCCACCTTCAC
>JBBTCY010000057.1:0-1370 GCA_038043005.1 Pseudomonadota bacterium | reverse complement strand
GCCACATTCCCACCATGCGCCAAGGCAAATTCACGCGCAATGGACAACCCCAGTCCTGTTCCTTGTACATGTGTATCGGGAATGAACTGACCCTGATAAAAAGGCTCAAAAATTTTTTCCTTATCCGTTTCATGAACACCAATCCCTGCATCACTGACATCAAGAATGATTTTCCCGTTCTCATTGGCCACAATAAGATCAATTTGCCCGTTCGGTGGTGAAAATTTTACTGCATTTGATAGAAGGTTATCGAGAATTATCTGGATCTTTTCAACATCACACTCAAATATTAAATTTGGACAATTCTGGTTGATTCTTAACCTTTTTCTTAGAATTGTCAGATTCTGATTTTGTATTACTTCATTCAGAATCTTTTTCAAACTGGCCTGGCGTTTTACCAATGTTGTTTTGTTGGCATGAATAGCACTGAACTGTAGCAAATCTTCAATGCGTTTTTGAAGTTGCAGGCTACTGCTGTGCAATATGTTCGCTATCAATTGTTGTTTGGCTGTTAACTTGCCCGTCACTCCTTCAGCAAGAAGGTCTGCGCCTTCCCGGATAGCTGTCAACGGTGTCTTTAATTCATGAGAAACATGCCTGAGAAATTGACTTTTTTGCTCTTCTGATTTTAATAAGCGTTGACGCATCCAGTCTAACCGATTGCCAATATGTTTTAAATTCTGGGGACCTTCAATGCGGATCGGTTTTGAAAATTCTCCCTGACCCATATTATATATTGCTTCATCGATTCGCCTGATCGGTCTGGTCAGTAAAATCGAAAATGCCAGTGCCAGTAATATCACAAAAGGGATCAAGGCAAGCAACTGGATTTCAACATCAGTACGTGCCTGGCTTGCCATATCAAGCATCTTGTCCACTTCCTGATCAATTAATTCGTTTCCCATTACTGAAGAATCTTTAGTCAATTCAATCAGGCTTGAAAAGTCATTGGTCAAGCTGCGCAGATTCTCCGTGATTTCCCGAGTATTCTCAACCTGCAAAAAAACTTCATTCTCCAAAGATAAAATATTTTCCAGGAATAATCGTTGCTTTACATGAAGGGACCGTTCGATCAGATCCTTTGCTGTTGAAACAAATCTGGAATGCGCATGAAAGTAATTTTCCAACAGTGATAAATCACGAAGAATAAAAGTTTGCTTCACACTGCGTTCCATCACAAGAATCTCATCAATCAAAATACGATTCCCGCGAGTCGTTTGAGTGGCCTGATAAACGGTATCCCGGCTCTGGTTAGCCAGACGATCAATCGTTACAGCGCTATCTATTAGTGCAACGATGAGTGGAATCCCAATAAGGGAAAATCCGAGCAGGATAATCTTTAAAAAAGATTCAGGAAATCGCTGAATGTG
>JBBTCY010000056.1:0-2893 GCA_038043005.1 Pseudomonadota bacterium | reverse complement strand
CTATCCGCTCAAGACAGTGTGTTCTCGGCAAATTCAAGGGTAATTCACTATACAAATAATCCGGAAATCCATTCGGACAAGTCAGGTTTGACAACCACCAGCATAACCACTGCAAATAACACCAGCACCGGAAATTCATTAAACCAGCGATAAAAAACATGACCATGCTGATTGCTGTCGTTTTTAAAAGCAGTGACAAACTTGCCGCAGTAATAGTGGTAGGCGATGAGTGTCATGACCAGTGCCAGTTTGGCATACAGCCAGGCGCCTGAGAAGCCGTAGTCCAGCCATAGCCACACGCCGAAAACAACAGTCAGCACCGCGCCGGGTGTCATGATGCCATAATAGAGCTTGCGCTCCATGATCTTGAAGCGTTCCTTGCCTGGCTGGTCGTCGCACAGGGCATGATAGACAAACAAGCGGGGCAGATAGAATAAACCCGCAAACCAGGTGACCATGAAAATGATGTGGAGTGATTTTACCCAGAGCATGACAGTGATTGTTGGTTCGTTATTATGAAAGATGTATAAGCTGTATGCCGAATCATAGCATTGTCGTACTATAATCGTAATCTTTACCTGGCTGCATTTACCTCATTTTATGAATCCAAGCAAATGTCTCTGCTGATGCTGTATCAACCTGTTTCCCTCATCGCCTATTCCAGATTAGCATGAGGCTGCTGTCGCTACCGCATTGGTTTAATTTGCCAGGTATTTTTGGCGGCCTGATTTTATGTCTGGCTGTGGCAGCTACCCTGTCAAGCTCTCTCGTACTGTGGGTGACTATTCCCCTGATAGCCTATGCAGTGGTGTTATGGAAACACCCGGGTTACTGGTTAATCTGGGTGCTGGCTCTACTGCCCTGGTTGGATTTTACCGCACTGAGTGGTCGTCTGTTCTGGACAGAATACGACACCGTGTTATTGATCACGGTGGGCGTGGGGTATATCCGTCTATTGCATGACGTGAATGAAATACCGGCGTTGCGCGATCCCGCTAAAATAATCCTGCTGTTATTTGTTGTTTCGATTGCGGGTAGTCTGGCAATCAACATTTATCCGCTTGAGATGATCGATGCGACCACATTTATTCGCTATACCAGTTCCTATAACGGGTTGCGCTATGTGAAAGGATTGTTATTTGCGCTGGCTTTTATTCTATTATTGATGAGCGAATGGAAGGAACCGAAGACGGCCAGTCTCAAGCTGACGCAAGGAATGATCCTGGGGTTGGCGGGGATTATTTTATATGTGCTCTGGGAACGGATTACGTTTCCCGGGTTTTCTGATTTTGATGATGATTATCGGGTTGCAGGTCCTTTCCCAAGCATGCATGTGGGTGGTGCCTATGTCGAGACTTATCTGGCCGTGACGTTACCTTTTGTGATTTACTGGGTATGGCAGCAGCAGCGGATCCGGATTTTTGCGATTGCCATCAGCTTATTCGGTTTCGGAATTTATTGCATGATGGTCACCTATTCACGGACAGGGCAGATTGCCTTTGTGCTGGCAACTGCGATCATACTGATCGGATTGGCACAGCTGTATCGGCAGAAAGGAACACCGCACTGGGTGATTCTTGGTGCTCTTTTTATGTTTGTCGGTGCATCAATCACCACTGCATGGCCGGTTCTCACGGGTCAGCACAATCCACTGCGCTGGGCAAAGGTTGAACAGGATATTGCTCAGCGTGTGGATCACTGGGTGGATGTTCTGGATATTTTTAAGCTACAGAAAACCAATGTACATTTTGGTGCTGGTCCAGGTTCATTTCCAGCTGCCTACCTGTGGGGTTCCAAATTCACGCTGCGCCCGGCTACCTATCGGTTCCAAAGTGAACAGGATAATGTATTTCTCCAGCTAGGTAGTGGTGATCCTGTTTATTTTGAGCAGGTTACTGCGGTCAAGCCGGGGCGGATTTATACATTTGCTATCAAGGTTCGCAGCAAAAGCGCTCATTCTGCGTTGACAGCCCTGATCTGTGAAAAATCAGCACTGTACCCCTACAACTGTGTGCGGATACCCATAAGGATCGATGTGGCTGGCAAGGAATGGCAGCATTATCAGGCACATATTGAGACCGCCCATTTTAACCCGCCCGACGTTCTATTCCAGCGCCCCATCAAGCTGACGCTATTCAATAATCATGCTTTCACCATTGTGGAGGTCGACGACATCAGTCTGGTCAATTCCACTGGTGATGATGCGATCAGCAATGGTGATTTTTCTGCCGGTATGGCGCATTGGTTCTTTTCCGCAAATAATTTTGCGGCATGGCATGTGGATAATTGGTTTCTGGGTATAATTTTTGAGCAGGGTGGAGTTGGATTGATCTGTTTTATTCTATTGATCGGTTATGTGTTCATGCGTAATCTGTCGGGAGCTAAGCAGAACGTCATGCTCAGTTGGGTGTTGTGTGCCTCGTTCACTGCATTTCTCTGCATGGGGGTGTTCCATAGCTGGAATGACGAACCCCGGCTGGGTTTCCTGTTTTATCTGCTACTGATGATTGGACTGGTTTCAGATAAATATCCCAATTTGCCGACACCTGCTCCGGATACGATCAAAACCCCGGCCCGGAATCAACAGGGATTGGCGACTGATACATCCGGTGCCTGTTTAATCGGCTTCGATCCACTTAATTAAATCATGGTGATGGAAATACTTAAAACCTTTGGCCTGTTTTTTGTTACTGCACTGGCTGAGATTATCGGCTGTTATCTACCGTATCTCTGGCTGAAGGAAGGTAAATCAATCTGGCTGCTGCTGCCCGCTGCTGTCAGTCTGGCCGCATTTGCCTGGCTGCTTACGTTGCATCCGCAGGTGGCTGGCCGCGTGTATGCAGCTTATGGGGGTGTTTATATCAGTGTTGCGCTGCTATGGCTGTGGGTGATT
>JBBTCY010000055.1:0-2150 GCA_038043005.1 Pseudomonadota bacterium | reverse complement strand
CCGGCGCGACCACCTACAACCTGGCCGCTGCAGAAGACTGGACGGCGGGGGCTGATGCGGCAGTCACAGTTGCCGATCTCACAGGCAACGGCATCACCGCCAGCAACGTGGCAGTACCAGCCATCACTTCGTCTACTTATAATACTGGTACCGGTGCACTGGTCGTGATCGGCACTGGCTTCCTCAAGCTTAGCGGTGCAACCAATGATATTGTTGCCAACAAATTTACCTTCACCGGCGAAGGCGGAGCGACTTACGTGCTGACCGACACCGCGAATGTGGAGATTACTTCCGGTACGGCGTTTACCCTGACATTGAGTGCTACCGATAAAGCAGCTGTTAATCTTCTTCTCAATAAAGATGGTACATCTTCTACAGATGCCACTACTTATAATCTGGCTGCTGCTGAGGATTGGGCAGCGGGTGCTGATGCAGCGGTTAACGTTGTCGATGCTACTGGAAATGGCATTACGACGACTATTCCTGTTTCCTCAGGCGGTGGTGGGGGCGGTGGAAGCAGAACGACTACTACGACGACAACGGCAACCGTTGATGGCGTGACCATCAGTACATCCACTCAGTCAGACGGTACGGTAGTGAGTGTTATTCCGACAGTCGATACAACCCGGCAAGATGATCCCGCCTCGTTATTCGATGCGTATGCGGATATTCCAATTGTTGCTAATTCAACGGGTGATACATTACTGACAGTCAGTTTGCCGGTTGGAGTGGGTCTAAGTGTTGAAGGTAAGCCACAGGAATTGACTGTACCGGATGCTGAAGATGATTTGGCATCACGGACAGAGAATCTGTTTAGTACAAACAATCTACCTGACAATCTGATTGGTAATGGTCAGGACTTTCTGGCTGGACTATCTTCAACTGAAACGGTTGTGGTGCGGACTATCACTCCGACAGTCAGTAATAATCAGGCACCCGATGTGCCGATTATTATTACCGGATCAACCATCGGCAGTGACAGCAAACAGGTTCTGATTGTTGATGCAAGAAATCTTCCGTCCGGCACTGTTATCCAGCTCAATGACGTTGCCTTTGTCTCGATTATCGGTGCTGTCCGGGTTGTGGGCGGGGATGGAAATAACTTTGCGGCAGGTGACGATGAAAATCAGTTCATTGTACTGGGCGCTGATGATGATATTTTGTTTGGCGGCGGCGGCAACGATACGATTGGCAGCCTGAGTGGGGACGACCGGATCTCCGGTGATGCGGGCAATGATATGGTTTTTGGCGGTGCTGGTAATGACCGGTTAAGTGGCGGTAGCGGCAATGATCAGTTGAATGGCGGATTTGGTTTTGATCAGGCGGATCAGTCAGGGCAGTTATCCGATTATCAGATCGTGGTGCAGGGTAACTCGGTCACGCTGACAGACAGTGCGGGAGAGATTGATACCCTGACTGATGTTGAGCTGGTTCATTTTGCCAGTGGGGCCAGCCTGGCCATTGCTCATTCTGAAATTGAAGCGGTTGCGCACCATCTGGCTAAAACCTGGTTCGGGCGGGATCTGACAACGACGGAAGGTGATATCGTGCAGAACTGGGCGGGTGATAAGGATGATCTCTTGACCGCTTTCTATAACCTGCCCGAGGCGGCTGACTTGCAAAATAAAACTGCTGGTGAATTGCTGGCGGGTCTGGAAACCAACCCGAATATCATTCGGCTGGATGTGACCCGTGATGTGGCGGCAGTTGACACCGGCACCGAGGGGTATTTATCGCTGGGGCTGGCTCAGCATGTTGACAATGCGGTCGGTCATGATGTCCTGCGTATGACCAAGGGGCGCGACGATGTAAATCTCGAATCGATCGGTGGTACGGTGGAACTGACACGCCTGAGTGATGGTGCGATGCTGGATCTTCGGAATACCGAGATGATTGCCTTTGACACGGGTGAAACGGTTGTGTTTGCGCACAATACCACAGAGGGCATTCTGGCGCGTCTGGTGCATGGTTTCTTTGATCGCGATGCAACGGCAGCCGAATGGCGGCTGGGGCGGGAAGCGTTGAACGCGCAGATGAGTCCTGACGCTATTCTGGACTGGTTCCAGCAGCAGGCGGGCCTGGAAAATCTGTCCAACACAGACTATGTGCAAACCATCTATACGCATACACTCGGACGCCTGGCCACCAGC
>JBBTCY010000054.1:0-3019 GCA_038043005.1 Pseudomonadota bacterium | reverse complement strand
TGGAAAGGATTATTGCTTCATGCCCCAGTCAGATCAGCCTGTCAGGCTATTTACATATTCCCGAAAAATTCAAACCACAACAGCACATTGATGCCGTAGATTTACCGGGAACAGAGATTAAACAGGAAATGATATTACATGCCATTTCCCGTTTATCCAGTGCGGGCTATATTCATATCGGCATGAATCTATTTGCGAAACACAATGATCAACTGGCAATTGCGCAGCGCCAGGGAAGACTGCACTATAACCTGCAAGGCTATTCAATCCATCCTAATGATGATCATGTTGCTTTGGGCTTGTCTGCGATTGGGAGCATCGGCCCAACAATCAGTCAGAATTATTGCGATCTCCAGTTGTACTATGACAAAGTGGACCATCAGATCATACCAATTATGCGCGGCTTGGAGTTGAGTGCTGATGATTTATTACGTCGCTCTGTCATCCATGCACTCATCTGCCATTCCGTACTGTCTTTTGAATCCGTCGAGACCTTTTTCCCCATCGATTTCAAACGCTACTTTTCAGTCGAATTAGAAGAACTACTCACACATGAAAAGGCGGGTTTATTGACTTTAAACGACGATGAAATCTCAATTACACCCAGTGGCCAGTTACTGATCAACAGCATCTGCATGGTTTTTGACAAATATCTGCGGGCCTGTCGGCAGCGCAATTTCTATTCAGAGTTGATATAAACTGGGGCTGTCTGAGAATCTATCAGACCCTCAGACAAAGACAAGTTACTTAGCAACCTTGCTATTAGCTAAAATATAATCTGCCAAGCGATCTGCCGCTTCACCTTGAATATTTTTAAATGCTGGCATACCCATACTTCCAGTCTGAAATTTCTTGGTAATTGCCTCTTTACTTGCCATTTTCTCGCTCAATGTCATAGCGACTGTACCAGTCAATGGTTTATGGCACTCAGTACAGGCAGTACTGAATATCGCCTCACCGGTTGCATCCGCTGCAGGCGTATAGTCGCTACTTGATCCACAACCAGAAAGTACCACCAGCGCAAATACAGTTACTACAGCATACAATTTCTTCATTTCCAAACTCCAGTTAATTTACTTACCATAAGAACAAAATATAATTCGATTTAAAATAGAGCAACTCAGTGAGTTATTTATTTTATATCACTTTCATATTTAGGCGATTACCATACCTAGTCTTGTAACAACTTGTCAAACAAATGTCTACAAAGCATTTCTTAATCATCCAAAGTTTCTTGGCATACCATTGAATATATTCACCAACTTTGACAAGGTTATTTCTTAACACTTTCTTGACATTTACTATGCTACCCTCCATGGCGGTTTAATAATGGGAACGCTATTAATCTTTCCTTTTTAGTGGAAAATTATGCGTTATTTTGAAACAAACATAGAGTAAGCAACTATTAATGATCAGTATAAAACGTGAATTGTTGCATGCAATAGATTACTGTATTTAAAAATACAGTTAAACAACTTTAACTAATTATTTTACAGAATCAAATTGTTTTAGAGAGGGGATTATTTCATGTTTAAAAAAATAAATATTTTTATTCTATGGGCTGCGTTTGGTTTGATTTTTAGTAACCCGGCTGCCGCTGACAGAACCGTAGAAGATTTTGAAGTATGGGGAAATATTACAGCACTGGGTAACTTTGGCGCGCTTAATCCGAATAATCCCGACTTGAAAAAATTCAGATGGTGGATGGAAGGACAGGGACGTTTTGGTAATGATGCTTCTCAATTTACTCAATCCCTGATACGTCCCGGTTTAGGTTATGCGATAACCGATAAAATTGTTGTGTGGGCAGGTTATGCTTGGGCACCAACAGCTGAACCGCTATCGATCGCGCATCCATATAATGAGCATCGGCTCTGGGAGCAAGTGACCTGGGCGGATAATTTCTCATTCGGTAGATTGTCGGCACGTGGCCGTTTTGAGCAACGATTCTTCGACCATAATGCTCCCATTAATGGTTCAAATGATGTGAATCATCGATTCCGTCAATTAGTTAAACTAGCGGTTCCAATGCCGTCAATAGATCCGAATCTCAGTTTTATCGTTCAAAGTGAATTGTTTATTAACATGACTAACGCTAATAATCCTGCTTTTATTTCTCAAGGTTACGATCAGAACCGTGCTTTTGTTGGACTAGGTTACAAAGTAAACCAGTATGCAACCGTTGAATTGGGTTATATGAACCAATTCATCAACAGACCGCATAGCGTTCGTCCTGATCAAATGATGCATAATTTGGTAGCTAATTTGTTCCTGAATTTCTAAATATGCAGTAGTGATCAAACGCTGTGTCCGGTACACGGCTTGAAGTTGCTTAGCCGGTTAATTTTCTGAGTACTGGAAAATTAACCGGCTAAAATTTTTCTGCTTGCCGGAATCTTAATTTCGCCGGGAAAGAGTAATATTTTTCTTCAGTTTCCATTACCATACAGCTCCTTTTCAATCACACAGTCAAAGCAATACATGCACGATTTTAAGCCGGGTCAACGTTGGATCTGCGATGTTGATTTACAACTGGGGCTGGGTACAGTCCGGACGGTTGAGCACAGGATTGTCACTATCAATTTCAGCGCGACGGGTGAGACCCGTTCCTACGCCAAACACTCAGCGCCATTGACACGCGTGGTTTTCAAGGCGGGCGATGTCATCAGCAGCGATGCGGGTGTTACATTAAAAGTGACTCAGGTCAATGAGCGCAATGGATTAATCGTCTATTCGGGTGTGAGTGAAAGCGGGGATAGCCTGGAGCTTGCCGAAGAGCAACTGGCACGTCATCTGCAGTTGAACCGTCCGGCGGAACGCTTGTTCACCGGCCAATTCGATCAGGATAAATGGTTCAGGATCCGCTACCGCACACTGCTGATACGTAACCGCTTGGCAAAAGCGCCGCTGTATGGGCTGACGGGCACCCGAACCAGCCTGATTCCGCATCAGCTCTATATCGCTCACGAAGTGGCGCGCCGTTATGCGCCGCGTGTTCTGCTGGCTGACGAAGTGGGGC
>JBBTCY010000053.1:0-2009 GCA_038043005.1 Pseudomonadota bacterium | reverse complement strand
CCTTTCGTTTTGACAAGAATCTCACATTTTGTATCTTGTGACTACACTATTTAGTTTATAGGTATTGGATTAGTACAATTTTATTCCGTAATAACTACGACAATATACACGCTTCAGCGGTACATTCTCCGCTTTTATATGGCCACATAACAGAAAATTACGTTCCGCAGAAGGTTTGATATACGTGTTCTGAGGGTTCTGGTTGAGTACAGTACTGGCTATATTCTGGCACGTCGGCGTATGGGTTTGTTACTGCCGCGAGCAATTGGTGCATCAACGAGTAATCGCCATGCTCAGAGGCTGCTGCCAGCGCTTCTTCAACTCGATGGTTACGCGGTATGATTGCAGGGTTATTCGCTCGCATTAAGCGGAATGACATTTCCTTGGATTCAGACTGGCGCGCCAGTCTTGCTTGCCAGCGTGCATGCCATTCAACAAATTCAACATCACGAAACATAGCATCTTTGGGCAAGGCTTCCGAAACAAGTGCACGAAAGCTATTGGTGTAATCAGCATGATGCTTTTGCATCCATGTGAGTAAGGTTTCAATAAGTTGAGTATCCTCAGCTTCTTCAGTGAACAGCCCCAGCTTTTTACGCATTCCCATCAGCCAGTGGTTTTGGAATATATTGGGGAAAGAATGGATCGCATCTTCCGCTAACGATACTGCTTTTTCCTGCACCGGGTGAATTAGCGGAAGCAATGTTTCGGCAAAGCGTGCAAGGTTCCACTGCGCCGCATGGGGTTGGTTGCTATAGCCGTAGCGGCCCTGATGGTCGATTGAGCTGAAAACCGTATGCGGATTGTACGTATCCATAAATGCACAAGGGCCATAATCAATCGTCTCACCACTAATGGTCATATTATCCGTATTCATCACTCCGTGAATAAAACCAACCAGCAGCCACTGCGCGACAAGTGATGATTGGCGCTCAATCACCTTGTTTAAAAGTGACAGATAAGGATTCTCAGCTTCACTAAGATCCGGGTAGTGGCGCTGAATAGTATAATCAGCCAGGGTTTTAATTCCTGGTACATTTCCTTTCCCTGCGATAAATTCAAACGTACCTACGCGAATGTGACTTGCCGCCACTCGGGTAAGAATTGCGCCGGGCAACGCGGACTCTCGCATTACGGATTCACCTGTAGCGACTACGGCCAGACTGCGTGTGGTGGGTATGTTCAGCGCATGCATCGCTTCACTGATAATGTATTCGCGTAGCATGGGCGCAAGCGCTGCACGGCCATCACCGCGTCGCGAAAACGGCGTCTGGCCAGACCCTTTTAGCTGGATGTCAAACCGGTCACCTGTTAATGTGAGATGTTCGCCAAGTAATATTGCTCGTCCATCACCGAGCATCGTGAAGTGGCCAAACTGATGGCCAGCATAGGCTTGCGCAATGGGTTGCGCTGCATTGGGCAATATATTTCCGGCAAATAGCAAAGCGATTTCCTCTTCGGGTAGCATCCGGATATCCAACCCCAACGATTCTGCTAGCGCATAATTCAACATTACAATCCGTGGTGCACGCACTGGCACAGGGTTAAGCTGCGCGTAGAAGTATTCTGGTAAACAAGCATAGCTGTTATCAAATTGCCAGCCAAGGCCGCTATTCATGTGATTTGTATCTGATTTCATGTGCCTTATATCATACTAATAATCGGATTTTATCTGTCAAAACGAGTATTGCAGATGTATTAAGTGGATAGGACACGAGTAGGCTTATTATTGTTCATTTCATATTTGATCTTCCCCCGAAAAATAGTCTTCCAAGGGTGACGTACAATTAACGTTACTATTGAGGGGATTGATGGGAAGATGAAGAAGATACCGAAGCAGGAATACACGGTCGAGTTCAAGGAACAAGCGGCGCCACAAGGTAACGATGGACTCCAGGCACAACCTGCCGATTGCACCGAATCTGGTCTGGACGTCCGATTATCACTTACCTCAGGACAGATGAGGGCTGGCTATATCTGGCTATCGTGCTTGATCTGTTTAACCGTGA
>JBBTCY010000052.1:0-9452 GCA_038043005.1 Pseudomonadota bacterium | reverse complement strand
TCTTCCAGTTGTACCAGATTAATAATGGGTTTGCCGCGAGACAGTCGACCGCCTTGTGGCACTTCGTAAACCTTGATCCAGTACACGCGCCCCAGGCTGGAGAAACACAGAATATAGTCATGTGTGTTTGCAATAAATAGCTTATCAATGAAATCATCTTCCTTGGTGCTGGTCGCCAGTTTTCCGCGACCACCGCGTTTCTGGGCACGGTACTCATCGAGCAACTGGGATTTGATATATCCGCTATGGGATAGTGTGACCACCACATCGGCCGGTGTGATCAGGTCTTCCATACTCAGATCTTGCGTATCAACAATGATTTCACTGCGGCGCTTGTCACCAAATTGCAGCCGGATCGCGTTCAGTTCTTCCGTGATGATTTCGGTGATGCGTTCAGGATTGGACAGGATATCAAGATAATCAACGATATGATCCATGACTTCCTTGTATTCTTCAAAAATCTTGTCTTGTTCCAGTCCTGTTAACCGTTGCAGGCGTAATTCCAGAATTGCCTGGGCCTGTGCATCGGACAGGCGATATCCCTGGGCCTGTAGGCCAAATTCACTGGATAAGCCTTCCGGGCGCAGTGCCTGCATGTCCGAAGTGGCGCGGGCAAGCATTTCCTCGACCAGTTGGGAGCGCCAAACCCTTGCCATGAGTGATTCCTTGGCAACGGGAGGCGTGGGAGCAGCTTTGATTAAGGCGATGATTTCATCGACATTGGACAGTGAAACAGCCAGCCCTTCCAGTAAATGGCCACGTTCGCGCGCTTTCTTGAGTTCAAATACCGTGCGGCGTGTGACAATTTCACGGCGGTGACGCAGGAATGCATCCAGCATCTGTTTCAGGTTCAGCAAGCGTGGCTGCCCATCCAGTAAAGCGACCATGTTCATGCCGAACGTATCCTGCATTTGTGTTTCTTTATACAGGTTATTCAGAATGACTTCGGGGACTTCGCTGCGTTTGAGTTCAATCACGACACGCATGCCTGATTTATCGGATTCATCACGTAGATCAGAGATCCCTTCGATCTTTTTGTCGCGGACCAGTTCGCCAATGCGGATCAATAAGTTGGCTTTATTGACCTGATAGGGCAATTCATCCACGATAATGGCCTGACGACTGCCTTTTTCCAGATCTTCAATATGGGTGCGGGCACGCATGATTACCCGTCCACGACCTGTGCGGTAGCCATCCCTGACTCCGGAGATACCGTAGATGATGCCGGCTGTCGGAAAATCCGGTGCAGGAATGCACTCGATTAGTTCATCAATGCTGGTATCAGGATTCCCGAGGAGAAGAAGGCAGGCATCCACCACTTCGTTCAGATTGTGTGGTGGGATATTGGTTGCCATGCCCACGGCAATGCCGGAAGAACCATTGATGAGTAGATTCGGGACTTTGGTCGGCAGGATGAGCGGTTCTTTCTCTGAATCATCATAATTCGGACCGAAGTCAACCGTTTCCTTATCCAGATCCACAAGTAATTCGTGCGCAATGCGGGACATGCGAATTTCCGTGTAGCGCATGGCTGCGGCATTGTCGCCATCGACTGAACCAAAGTTACCTTGCCCGTCAACCAGCATATAGCGCAGAGAAAAATTCTGGGCCATACGGACGATGGTGTCATAAACGGCGGTATCGCCATGCGGGTGATATTTACCGATGACGTCACCCACAATACGGGCTGATTTTTTATACGGGCGATTCCAGTCATTGGAAAGCTCGTGCATGGCAAATAATACACGTCGATGTACCGGTTTTAAACCGTCGCGGACATCCGGCAATGCGCGTCCCACAATTACACTCATGGCGTAATCAAGATAAGAACGCCGCATCTCCTCTTCAAGGCTGATGGGTAAAGTTTCCTTAGCAAATTGATCCATATCTTATGATTAATTGAGAAACAGTAGGTTAAGGTACGGGTATTATTTTTTTTCAGAGACCAGAGACCAGAGACCAGCGTATAAATCATTACATTCTAACATGTTGATGCAATTTCTCTGTTAACTTTGAAACAGCGGCTGTGTGAATCTATAATGGAGATTGAATGTTAAAGAAAAAAAGCTTGAAAAAGCAGGGTAAATGAGTAAGATGGTCGTTTTTTCAATTTCATCTTTCTTTGATGGATGGAATGGTCAAATCGAATTTTTCCTCTGAAATGTGGGTGCTGCGCAGTGTCTAATTTAATGAATACATATTCACGACTTCCTGTTACTTTTGTCAGAGGGGAGGGAGTCTGGCTGTGGGATGATAAAGGGGATCGCTATCTTGATGCATTGGCGGGGATTGCAGTGTGCGGGCTGGGACATTGCCATCCACGGCTGACAAAAGCGATCTGCGAACAGGCGAGAACACTCATCCATACGTCTAACCTGTTTCATATCGACAGGCAGGAACAACTGGCCGCCCGGCTGGTTGAATTGTCGGGCATGGATAATGTTTTTTTCTGTAATTCCGGCGCTGAGTCAAATGAAACTGCCATTAAACTTGCCCGGTTATACGGGCACAATAAAGGTATTACACTACCGACGATTGTTGTGATGGAGCGTTCTTTTCATGGTCGCACCATGGCCACGCTGACGGCCAGCGGCAATCGTAAGGTACAGGCCGGGTTTGAGCCATTATTGACGGGTTTTGTGCGCGTGCCCTATAACGATATGGAAGCGATTACTCAGGTTGCCATCAATAATAAGAATGTGGTTGCCGTGCTGGTAGAACCTTTTCAGGGTGAAGGCGGCGTTAATATTCCGCAAGCGTATTATCTGGAAGGATTGCGGAATTTATGTGATCAGCATGGGTGGCTTTTGATGCTGGATGAAGTACAGTCCGGGGTTGGCCGCAGCGGGAAGTGGTTTGCGTTTCAGCATAGCAGTATTGTTCCTGATGTGATGACACTTGCCAAAGGTCTGGGTTCGGGCGTCGCGATTGGTGCCTGTCTGGCGAAAGGTATGGCGGCTGAAATTTTTAAACCAGGTAACCATGCATCAACTTTTGGTGGCAATCCGCTGGCTTGTGCAGCAGCGATTGAAACGCTGGCGGTGATTGAAGAAGAAGGCCTGCTTGAGCAAGCGATGAAATTGGGTGATTTCATGCGGGATGGATTCAAAAGGCAACTGGCTGATGTAAAGGGTGTTGTGCAGGTTAGAGGGCAAGGACTGATTATTGGCATCGAGCTTGCGGTGCCATGTGTTGAGTTGGTGAAACGGGCGTTGGAAAAGAAATTGTTAATTAATGTAACTTCCGAGAAAGTTATCCGGTTGCTACCCGCATTTGTGATGCAGCCAGCAGAGGCTCAGCAGGTGATTGATATGACCTGTCTGTTAATAAAGGAGTTTTTGAATGAGTGAACAGAATACGCGGTATTGTCGTGTACTCTGGGTAATTCGTTTGTCTAGCTATGCAGTTAAAGCATTTTCTACAATTTAGTGATTTTTGTCGTGAAGAGTATGAGTATCTATTTGAACGTACGCGCTGGATAAAGCAGGAGTTCAAACAATACCGGCAATACTGGCCATTGACCGATCGGACACTGGCGATGATCTTTGATAAGAGCTCCACGCGCACACGCCTGTCATTCGAGGCGGGGATGCACCAACTGGGTGGCACGGCTATTTATCTTTCAACCAGTGATACGCAATTGGGGCGAGGCGAGCCGGTGGAAGATTCTGCACGGGTTATTTCACGAATGGTTGACATCATCATGATTCGTACCTACGAGCATGGCATCATTCAGCGATTTGCCGATAACTCAAGAGTGCCGGTGATTAATGGATTGACCGATGAATATCATCCATGCCAGATCATGAGCGATATTTTCACGTTCATAGAGCACAGGGGAAGCATCACTGGTAAAACGGTCGCATGGATCGGGGACTCAAACAATATGTGCAGTACCTGGCTGCAGGCGGCGGAGATTTTTGATTTTAAGGTACACGTTTCGACTCCGCCGGGCTATGACATTGAACCCAAACATATTGGCCTGAAGAATACGGATCACTATGAAATCTTTGCGGATCCGCTGAATGCGGTGAAGGATGCGGATCTGGTGACGACGGATGTTTGGACAAGTATGGGATTTGAAGCAGAAACAGAACAGAGGAAAAGTGATTTTGCTGAATTCTGTGTGGATTCGGAAATGATGGCTCTGGCAAAAAAGGATGCACTGTTTATGCATTGTCTGCCTGCGCATCGAGGTGAGGAAGTTTCGGCCGATGTGATTGATGGACCGCAATCGGTAGTGTGGGATGAAGCCGAAAACCGGTTGCATACCCAGAAGGCATTAATGGAATATTTGTTGTTGGGAAGAATTGATGAGAAAAATAAATAAAGTAGTGCTGGCATTTTCCGGTGGACTGGATACTTCTGTAATTTTGAAATGGTTGCAGGATACCTATCACTGTGAAGTCGTTACATTTACCGCGGATATCGGGCAGGGAGAGGAAGTTGAACCGGCTCGTGCGAAAGCACAGCAGCTCGGTGTCAGGGAAATTTATATTGATAACTTGCGGGAAGAGTTCGTGCGTGATTTTGTATTCCCCATGTTTCGCGCCAATGCGATCTATGAGGGGGAGTATTTGTTGGGTACCAGTATTGCGCGCCCGTTGATCGCAAAGAGACAAATTGAAATTGCCAATAAAACCGGAGCGGATGCAGTGTCGCATGGCGCGACGGGGAAGGGCAATGATCAGGTTCGCTTTGAACTGGGATATTACGCGCTGCAACCGGATATTCATGTCATTGCGCCATGGCGTGAATGGAACCTGACATCGCGCGAGACATTGCTGGATTATGCGGAGCGTCATGGTATTCCGGTCGAAATGAAGAAAAAGACGGGTTCGCCCTACAGCATGGACGCAAATTTGCTGCATATTTCCTATGAGGGGCGAAATCTGGAAGATCCGGCAGTGGAACCGGAAGAATCCATGTGGCGCTGGAGTGTTTCGCCGGAACAGGCGCCGGATCAAGCTGAATATTTGGATATTCAATTTGAGCAAGGCGACGTGATCGCGCTGAATGGAAATAAATTATCGCCCGCAAGCGTGCTGGAGAAACTTAATCAACTGGGTGGGAAGCATGGGATTGGCCGGCTGGATCTGGTTGAGAATCGGTATGTCGGCATGAAATCGAGAGGGTGTTACGAAACGCCCGGAGGGACGATTCTGCTGCGTGCACATCGCGCAATAGAATCAATAACATTGGATCGGGAGGTGGCGCATCTGAAGGATGATCTGATGCCGCGTTATGCCGCATTAATTTACAACGGCTATTGGTGGAGCCCGGAACGTAAGGTTCTGCAAACCTTGATTGATGAAACACAAAGGAAGGCTAATGGCTGGGTCAGGTTGAAACTATATAAAGGAAATGTGATTGTGGTTGGCAGAGACTCGCAGACGGATTCCCTGTTTGATTCTAAAGTGGCAACATTTGAGGACGACGCAGGAGCCTATAATCAAATCGATGCGGCAGGTTTTATCAAATTAAATGCATTGCGCATGCGTATTGCGGCAGGTGTTGAAAGAAATAAAATTAAGTAAAACTCAATTCCTCAATGAAGAGGGGATTAAATGCCATCATTTGATATTGTTTCTGAAGTCGATAAGCAGGAAGTAAGAAATGCGGTTGATCAGGTCAATAAGGAAGTTAATACGCGCTTTGATTTCAAAGGAACCGATGCGCGGGTTGAACAAGCCGATTATCAGTTGACGGTATTTGCAGATGATGAGTTCAAGCTTGAACAGGTTCTGGATATTCTTAGAACCAAGTTAACAAAAAGAAAGGTTGATGTCCGTTGTCTTGATAAGGGAACGGTTGAGAAGATCAGTGGGAATAAGGTAAAACAGGTTGTTACCATCAAGACGGGTCTTGAAACAGAATTGGCTAAAAAGATTGTCAGGTATATTAAGGACAGTAAACTGAAGGTGCAAGGTAGTATCCAGGGTGATGCTGTACGCGTAACCGGTGCAAAAAAGGATTTTCTGCAGGAAGCAATACAGCTGATAAAGAAGGCAGTCGATGATTTTCCATTGCAATTTCAGAACTTTAGGGATTAGTTATATAAGCTGGCTGTTTTGCTGATAATAAGTAAACAGAGTGCTACCCAGGATCGGGCGGCTTTTAACTACGATTATCTTGACATGCCCTGATAAACCGCATAGAATCCGCTCTCTTTTTGTCGCATCTTTAGAGCAGTTGAAGATGTCGAATTGCTAATAGCCTATTGGTAAATTAAATATAAAATAAGCAAATAAAGTGGACGGCTATAAAGCCGTCCCAGTTTTTTAGGACACAGAAATGCCGACAATTAGTCAATTAGTTCGTAAGCCTCGTACAGCAAAGCGTGTTAAGAGTACTGTTCCTGCATTGGAAAATAGTCCGCAGAAAAGAGGGGTGTGTACCAGAGTTTATACAACTACGCCAAAGAAGCCTAACTCAGCTTTGCGTAAAGTTGCGAGGGTGCGTTTGACCAATGGATATGAAGTGTCCAGCTATATTGGCGGTGAGGGGCATAATCTTCAGGAGCACTCAGTGGTATTGATACGGGGTGGTCGTGTAAAGGATTTGCCGGGTGTACGCTATCATACGATCAGGGGGAGTCTGGATACGGCTGGTGTGAAGGATCGTAAGCAGGGTCGCTCTAAGTATGGTTCCAAGAAACCGAAAGCAGCATAAGTTATATCATTTGAAAACGAGAATAATAAGCAGCAGTTTAAGGGAATGAGGGTGCATAATGCCAAGACGTAGAGAAGTTCCAAAACGTGAGATATTGCCAGATCCAAAGTACCATAATGTTGAATTGGCGAAGTTTGTAAATGTGCTGATGACGCGAGGCAAGAAGTCGGTTGCGGAAAGAATTATCTATGGCGCATTGGAGCAAATCGAAAAGAAAACGGGTAATAATCCGCTGGATGTATTCACGCAGGCGTTAACGAATGTGCGTCCGATGGTTGAAGTCAAAAGTCGACGGGTTGGTGGTGCGAATTACCAGGTGCCTGTTGAAGTTAGATCGGTTCGACGCAATGCATTAGCGATGAGATGGCTTAGAGATGCTGCTCGAAAAAGAAGCGAAAAATCGATGGATGCGCGATTGGCTGGTGAGCTTTCGGAAGCTGCGGAAGGGCGGGGCGGAGCAGTTAAAAAGCGAGAAGAGGTTCACAGAATGGCTGAATCGAACAAGGCGTTCTCGCATTTCAGATTCTGAGTATTTTGGTAACAGATAATTTAGTAAACGATTCATTTTAAGTTGACATAAACGAAGGCATTAAATCGTGGCAAGAAAAACTCCTATAGAGCGCTACAGAAATATCGGCATTATGGCGCATATTGACGCTGGTAAAACCACTACTACTGAGCGTGTGCTCTTTTATACGGGTGTGTCACACAAGATTGGTGAAGTCCATGATGGCGCAGCAACCATGGATTGGATGGAGCAGGAGCAGGAAAGGGGTATAACGATAACTTCGGCTGCGACAACCTGTTTCTGGAAGGGGATGGATGGTAGTTATCCTGAACATCGCATAAATATCATTGATACGCCGGGACACGTTGACTTCACGATTGAAGTAGAGCGTTCGTTGCGAGTTTTGGATGGAGCATGTACCGTATTCTGTGCAGTGGGTGGAGTTCAGCCACAAACAGAAACAGTATGGCGTCAGGCAAACAAATATAAAGTGCCGCGTCTGGCATTCGTCAATAAGATGGACCGATCAGGCGCGAATTTCATGCGGGTATATGAGCAGATTAAGACACGTCTGAAGGCTTCGCCGATACCAATACAAATACCAATCGGCGCAGAAGAAAAGTTTGAGGGTGTCATTGATCTGGTAAAAATGAAAGCTATTTATTGGGATGAAGAAAGTCGTGGTATAAAGTTTGAGGAGCGTGATATTCCGTCTGACTTGCAGGCAAAAGCAAAAGAATGGCGGGAGAGCATGCTTGAGACGGCGGCCGAAGCTGATGAAGAGCTGATGAATAAGTATCTGGAAACTGGCGATCTGGAGATCTCGGATATCAAAAGAGGGCTGCGTGCCAGGACAATTAACAATGAAATAGTTCCAATGTTATGTGGTACAGCTTTTAAGAATAAAGGCGTGCAGGCGATGCTGGATGCGGTTGTGGATTATCTGCCTGCGCCGACAGATGTGCTGGCGATTGAGGGTGAAAGTGAGAATGGACAGCCGGATGCACGTAAGGCAGACGATAGTGAGCCTTTTTCTGCGCTGGCATTTAAGATCGCGACAGATCCGTATGTAGGGCAGTTGATATTCTTTAGAGTATATTCCGGTGTTGTTACGTCGGGAGATTCGATTTACAACCCGGTAAAGGGAAGAAAAGAAAGGATCGGTCGTTTGCTGCAAATGCACGCAAATCAGCGAGAAGAAATTAAGGAAGTGCGCGCAGGTGATATAGCGGCAGCAGTCGGATTGAAGGATGTTGAGACAGGTGATACATTGTGTGATCCTCAGAAGATCATCACGCTGGAAAGGATGGAATTTCCGGAGCCGGTTATTCATGTTGCGGTTGAACCTAAAACAAAATTGGATCAGGAAAAAATGGGCATTGCCTTGAATAGGCTGGCTCAGGAAGATCCTTCTTTCAGGGTGCGTACTGACGAAGATTCGGGGCAGACGATTATTTCTGGTATGGGTGAACTGCATCTGGAAATCATTGTTGATCGCATGAAAAGAGAGTTTGGAGTGGAGGCTAACGTAGGTGCACCGCAGGTAGCCTATCGTGAAGCGATCAGAAAACCGGTTGAAATTGAAGGTAAGTTTGTAAAGCAATCGGGTGGTCGAGGTCAATACGGACATGTCTGGCTCAAATTGGAGCCGAATGAAGCAGGAAAGGGATTTCAGTTCATAGATGAAATAAAAGGCGGTTCTGTACCAAGGGAATATATACCTGCAGTTGAGAAGGGCCTTGTAGAAACATTGCCGAGTGGTGTTTTGGCGGGTTATCCTGTGGTTGATGTGAAGGTAACGCTTTTTGATGGCTCATACCATGATGTGGATTCTAATGAGAATGCATTTAAAATGGCGGCTTCCATAGCCTTTAAAGATGGAATGCGGAAAGCAAGTCCGGTGCTATTGGAACCAATGATGGCGGTAGAGGTTGAAACGCCGGAAGATTTCATGGGGAATGTTGTGGGTGATTTATCGTCAAGACGCGGCATGATTCAGGGAATGGAAGATGTGCCAGGTCTCAAGGTAATTCGGGCTGAGGTACCGCTGGCAGAGATGTTTGGTTATTCAACGGCATTAAGATCAGCGACTCAGGGTAGAGCGACCTACTCAATGGAATTTAAGCATTACTCAGAAGCGCCAAAGAATGTAGCGGAAGCGATAATTAACAAAAAGTAATTGTGAAACAGTGTAAAGGATAAGTCATGGCAAAGAGCAAATTTGAGCGATCGAAGCCACACGTAAATGTTGGTACGATAGGTCACGTGGATC
>JBBTCY010000051.1:0-22385 GCA_038043005.1 Pseudomonadota bacterium | reverse complement strand
GCACGGATAGCCGTTGCATTATCATAAATCGACTCAAGATTACGCGTAACTATAATGTGCGGAAAATCTGGATCATGAATAGTTTTATGTCGTGTGTTTGCAGAAAACTTAGTCAGGTCAATAATGTTCGGTACGATGGTCGCTGAGAATCCATTTTTTGCAAAAACTGCTTTGAGAAAATCGGAAGGAACAATAATGGCATGGGTTCTAAGCAAGCTTGGTTTCACCCAAGAAAAAGATTGCTGAAAAAATGCTTCAGCTTCCCCACCCCGATAATTAACAACCACCGGCTTTCCTTTAAACCAAGCGATCCAGATGGCTGGTGCTGCAAATAAATGCCACGACCAACCTGAATTAGCCATGATATGAAATAGCTGAACTTTGCTGGCCGCTTGCCAGAGATGAATCAAATAGGGAGCAAGCCTGAAAATGGCCCTTAACCCCCAGATACGGCCAATCCATACTGGCTGGTAAGGTGCATTAACTTGAATCAGATCAACACTGACACCTTCCTGTTGCAGCAGTCTTTCCAATTGTCGCGTTTGATTAGCCATTCCGCCATACGGTGGCGGTAGCGGACCGACTAGGCCAATATGTAATCTAGAAACATTCATATTGAAATACCTTTTTCTGCAAGTAATGCGCCATATACTTTTCTATAACGGGCAACACTGACAGACCAATTCCGCTCTGTTTCAACAAATTGACGACCTGCCTGGCACAATACAGGCCACCGCTCGGGAGACATTAAAAGCTCAGAAATTTTATCAGCCAGAGAATACGGATCATTGGATTTAAACAATACACCGGTCTCTCCATCTCTTATCAGCTCGCGATGCCCTCCGACATCAGATGCTGCCACGAGTCGACCTTGCGCCATCGCCTCCAATGGTTTGAGTGGTGTCACTAAATCAGTCAATCGCATTGGTAATCGTGGATAAACCAATACTTCGATTAAATCATAATACTTCTGCACCTGCTCATGCGGGACACGACCTACAAATATTACTTTATCTTCCAGATTTAATGTACTAACAAGATCTTTCAAATTTTCATCTTGTGGCCCACCGCCAACCAATAATATACATAATTCTGGTATCTTAGTGCGTATCAGTGGAAGCGCCTGTATTAAAACACCCAAACCTTCATATGCATAATATGATCCGACAAAGCCAATTAGTCTTTTGTCCTTTAAACCCAGTTGTTCCTTAAGTACCAGGTCAGGTGCTCCATTAACAGAAAATTTTTCAATATCGACAGCATTTGGAATTACGGTTATTTTTTCAGAAGGTATACCACGGCTAATAATTTCATTGCACAAACCTTCACAAATTGTAGTTACCGCATCAACCTGCTTGACTGCATAGGTTTCAAGCAAACGGGTCAAGCGATAACGCAGCCCCCATTCCCGACTGGTACCATGATCAACGGCAGCATCTTCCCAGAAAGCTCTGATCTCATAAACAACAGGAATACCCAGGCGACGGCCAACTCGTAATGCAGCAATCGCATTTAATGCAGGAGAATGGGCATGCAGTATATCTGGCTTAACCATTCCAACCACTTCACTTAAACGTTGGGTTAGGCTTTCAATGACGGATAATTGATTCAGGATTGAAATTTTTGACAGAAACTCAAACTTAGTAGGTGTGCGATAAAAATGCCAACCATTAATATCTTCTACTAAAGAGTCAGTTTTTCCTTGCTTGATACTGGTTAGATGGAATGTTTCCCATCCTAATAGTTGTTGAGCTTTAAGAATGGAGAGTGTGCGAAATGTGTAGCCGCTATGCAGCGGGATTGAATGATCAAGTATATGAAGAATTCGCATTCGTTTATCGATACGTTATTTTATAATTTCTGTTAATGCGATTGGTCTGCCAGGCTACTATGGAAGTCCCGTATATTGACAAGCAATTTACCATATTAATTAATTATATATTACGCATCAGTAAAATAGTTCCAAAAAAATCTTTGATTATCAAGATACTGATTGAATAAAATTATTATTTAATCTATCCCATTCAGAGTGCATATCACAATCAGGAAATATCAATTCGCTATGAGTTAACCTAAAACAGCCTTCCGCATTAACTGGTTTACAAGTATAATTTATCAAATTCTTATATACCGTCCCAATTTTACAGCCTTTTGATGGCTTTTCGAGGATTGGAAAAAATGAAACCGCCTATTCGTATTGCTATCACTGGTGCAACCGGTCAGATTTGCTACAGCCTGTTATTTCGTATTGCAGCAGGAGACATGTTCGGCAAGGATCAGCCCGTTATCCTGCAACTTCACGACATATCTGATGCAAAATTCTTATTTGATGGCATTGTCATGGAATTGCACGATTGTGCCTTTCCTTTGTTAGCAGGCATCATCACGACAGACAATCCTCATGTTGTATTTGAAAATGTGGATATCGCATTACTCGTTGGCGCACGCCCTCGCAGTAAAAACATGGAGCGCAAAGATTTACTCGAAGCAAACGGTCCTATTTTTATAGAGCATGGGAAAGCACTCAATGCTGTGGCCAAGCGTAATGTAAAAGTACTGGTTGTTGGAAACCCGGCAAATACTAATGCATATATTGCCATGAGCAATGCACCAGATCTTGATCCTAAGAATTTCTCAGCCATGCTAAGACTGGATCATAATCGTGCATTAACTCAAGTTGCACAAAAGCTTATGAAACCTGTGTCAAGTATCAAAAAAATGATTATATGGGGTAATCACTCAGACACACAATATCCTGATTTAAGTCATGCTATTGTGAATAATGAGAAGGTAACATCGCTTATATCTGATTCTGCCTGGATAGAAAATTACTTTATTCCGACTGTTCAGAAACGTGGCATGACAATTATTGAAGCACGTCAGGGCAAATCAAGCGCCGCCAGTGCAGCAAATGCCATCATTAATCATATGCAAGACTGGATTTTTGGTACTGAAGAAAATAATTGGGTATCGATGGGAATACCTTCAGATGGCAGTTACGACATACCTGCTGGAGTGATATATAGCTTTCCGGTTACATGTCAGAAGGGTCAATACCAACTTGTGCCCGAGCTAGAAATAAGTCACTTTGATCGAGAAAAAATGCTAAAAAGTTATGAAGAATTAATCAAGGAACAAAATATGATCAGACATCTGCTCAGCTAACAGCCCACTGAGAAAAACATCACATAGGATTTTTAAACATCCTGCCAGTAATTAGAATCCAAATAAGACATGGGGAACTCTGTAATTCAGCATTATCAGAGTGTTCTAACGAATTCTAAAACTTCCTGCACATGACCCGGTACTTTAACACCGCGCCATTCTTTTCTTAAAATACCTTTATCATCCAGAACAAAAGTACTTCGTTCAATGCCGCGTACCTGCTTACCGTACATATTTTTCATCTTCATGACATTAAACAATTTGCAGATTTTTTCATCAGTATCACTTAGAAGCTCAAAAGGAAACTCCATTTTTTCCTTGAAACACTCATGCGATTTTATATTATCGCGCGAGATACCAACAATTTCACAGTTTAACTGCTTGAAAGCTTCAAAATTATCACGAAAATCCTGACCTTCTGTTGTACACCCCGGCGTATCATCTTTTGGATAAAAATAAACTACCAGATTCTTACCACTCTTCTCAGAGAGAGAAAAAACCTTATCACTGGTAGATGATAAGGTAAAGTTTGATACTGGTTGATCAAGTAACAGCATATGATTATAATCAATTTAACAATTAAGGAACCTGTCGATCAATAGTGATCGCAATCTCATTATTGCCTATCTTTACTGGTTGACTAAACCCTTGAAGATCCCCACTTGACGGCACAGCCTGCCCAGATTTACTGATTCTTGCTTCAATCACAATCTCAGGAAAATTTGACATTTTCATGGTCGGTGTCATAGCCATATCATCAGTCAATTTAAATGTTGCCGGTAAATCGCTCGCTTTTAGACGTAAAATAGCAAGTGGCATTTTTGGACCGGTCTTTGCACGTGCATAGATAAATAAAGTATCATTCGGAGATGTTTTGGAAGCCAAAACATCACTAATCATTACCTTTCCCGATACGGAAATTGATGCAGGCTCTGCGGGTGCTGAAGCCGCAATGGGCTGCGTACTTACTTCCGGCTCCGACGCTTTATTATTTTGTTTATCTTGTTGTTTTGCAGCGATTAAGCTATTCCCATCAGTTGCCAGCAATTTAGCTTCAGCGATACTATCTTTAACCGACTTGGCCAACTGTGAATCAGACGGGATTCCATCCAGTAGTTTCTGCCAATGCACTGCAGCCTGCCCGTAGTTCTGCTGTTCAAATTCAGCAGTACCTGCCAAAGCTAAAGCTTTGGGATATTCCGGATCGATGCGTAAAGCCTCATTAACTAACTCTGTGGGTTTACCAATCAGGCTTCCTTGATTTTTCATTGCTAACACATTCGCATAATCACTCAGTATTTGAGGATTATTTGGGACAAGCTCAATTAATTTTGCATACGTATTACTTGCTTCATTATATCGTTCCATAATCGCATAAGTACGTCCCAACATGATCCATCCTTCAATATCCTCAGGATCTTTGTTAAGTCTTGCGATAAGATTTTCTAATACAGATGAAAAATTATCATGCCCAGCCGGTGATTCACCACCACGTTTCATCTGTGTCGCATTAGCCAATTGTGCTTGAGGCAATAATCCACGTGTATCGCCTATCAGCAAATAAAGGAGAACGGCTACCAGAGGAAAGGTCAATGTTATAACAGTCGATAATGCAATATTATGCATTTTTTTTGATTCTTTTATAGCCATTTTTTCCCCACCAGGAATATCCTGCAACATCCGTTGTTGTAATTCTTGTTTACTTTTTTCATACTGTTCCTGAGTCAGGATGTCATTTTCCAAATCTCTTGCCAGTTCTGCGAGCTGATCACGATAAACACTGACATTAATCGCATCATGTTCCATATTTTCCTGTTGAATATTTCTTTGCCTCAGAAGTGTAGGAATAATGAACAATAGAGCGGCTACAATAAAAAAACCAGAAACAATCCAGAATGACGTCATACGTTAATTACCTTTATTTTCTTTCAATAGAGCCTCAGCTTTTTTAAGCTG
The DNA here is from genome assembly GCA_038043005.1 of Pseudomonadota bacterium. Classification (GTDB taxonomy): domain Bacteria; phylum Pseudomonadota; class Gammaproteobacteria; order Burkholderiales; family Nitrosomonadaceae; genus Nitrosomonas. Next base: position 17,264 of record JBBTCY010000051.1, on the reverse strand, counting down.
TGCTTCAGATAGTGGTACATCTTCAATTTGTTCACGACGACGTCTGAGGTACATAACCAAAGCCCCAAAGCCAACAAGAAATAAAGCTACCGGTCCAAACCATAACAATAATGTTGTAGGTTTCATAGGAGGATCATAAAGAACAAAATCGCCATACCGATCAACCATAAACTGGATAATCTCCTGGTCGCTTTTATTGGCTTTAATCTGTTCACGAATCTCGCGTCGAATATCATTTGAGAAATCTGCTCGAGAATCTGCAATAGTTTCATTCTGACAAACCAGACACCGTAAATTCTCCGTAAGTTTCAACATTCTCTTTTCAACTTCCAGATTTTCAGCAACCGGTACTGCTTCTTTTGCCCATCCAATTGTTGGTGCTATTAATACCAGTAAAAAGATAATAAAGAGTTTGTTTAATTCAATAAATGAATAAGGTAAAACCATTTTGAATCTCATTATGTCTGCCTTTGTAATTCAACAATCAATGGAATTATCTTTTTCTGCAATGCATCAACCGTTACTGGCCCTATTTGCTTATGCCTGATAATTCCCTTTTTATCAATCACATATGTTTCAGGGACGCCATAAACACCATAATCAATACCTACTCTTCCCTCAGGATCAACAACACTAATCGTGTAAGGATCTCCAAATTGCTTCAACCATTGCATCGCTGTCGTACGTTCGTCTTTATAGTTAAGTCCATAAACAGGCACAATTCCGGTATTAGCCAATTGAACCAATAATGGATGCTCATCTCGACAAGCGACACACCAAGATGCCCATACATTCAATAGCCATACTTTGCCAAGATTATCCTGGGATGTCATTACCTTATCTGGATCATGTAACTGGTTGAGTTGAAAAATCGGTGCAGGCTTATCGATTAATGGTGATGGAACCTGTCGCGGATTCAAGGTAAGTCCCACGAGCAAGAATAATGCCAATACTATAAAAGCAATCAATGGTGCCAAATATCGCATCATGCTTTTCTAGTCTCCGTCGCCAGCACCGCAGCGCTTACTGATGAACCAGTTACAGTTGCAGGTATTCCTTCTTGGGCATTATCAGCTTTTTCTATGGTTTTCTCTGTCTGTGCAGGATTGGTTTTATTTATTTTCAGACGATAACGTCGATCTGTAACAGACAATACCCCACCAAATGCCATTAACAAACATCCGAACCAGATCCAATCAACAAAAGGCTTGTGATACGCACGAACTACCCAAGCATCATTTGCAAGTGGTTCACCTAACGCAACATATAAATCCCTGAATATGCCTGTATCAATCGCTGCCTCCGTCATCGCCATCCCGGATGCATTATAGGTCCGTTTTTCCGGATATAACGAGCGAACCATCTGTTCATCTTTAATCACAGCGATATCGCCACGTACTGCCCGGTAATTGGGGCCTTCGACATTGCTGGTACTATTAAACTGGAATGTATATCCACCCACAGTTACCTTACTACCGACATCCATTCGAACATCTTTCTCTGCTTCATAACCATTGACCAGCGTAACGCCAATAATAAATACCGCCACTCCTAAATGTGCACAATGCATTCCATAGTAACTTCTTGATTGTCTGGCCAGACGAGAAAAAATATTACCTTCCCCACTATTACCAAGCCGGTGTTTCAGATTGACAATAGCACAAACAATAATCCAGAAAGCCAATAACAAGCCAAAGCTTACCAATGGTTTCCATTCGCCCATAAAATACGGCATGATCAAGGCAGATGTCACACTTATGGCAAAAGCCCATCGTAGCCGTACAACCAGTGACGGCAGGCTCATTTGTTTCCAGCGTGCAATAGGTCCTACACCCATCAGGAAAATTGCTGGTGTCATTACTGGTACAAACACTGCTTCAAAATAAGGAGGACCAACCGATAATTTTCCAAGGCCCAATGCATCAATAATTAATGGATACAATGTTCCTAGCAGAACACTACCGGCAGCAACCAATAACAATAAATTATTGGCCAGTAACAATGATTCACGTGACAACAGGTCAAACTTGCCACCCAATCCAACTTTAGGCGCTCGCCATGCAAATAACAACAATGAACTACTTACCACGACAACCAGGAATCCCAGAATAAATATACCGCGTTCTGGGTCAGTCGCAAATGCATGCACGGATGTGAGCACGCCGGAACGCACCAGGAAAGTACCCATTAAACTTAACGCAAATGTACATATCGCCAGTAAAACTGTCCAACTTTTAAAACTCCCACGTTTCTCAGTAACCGCTAATGAATGAACTAATGCAGTTCCAACCAGCCATGGCATGAATGATGCATTCTCAACAGGATCCCAGAACCACCAGCCACCCCAACCTAATTCATAATAGGCCCACCAGCTGCCGAGCATAATTCCAAAAGTGAGAAACACCCATGCCACGGTTGTCCACGGACGGGACCAACGTGCCCATGTCGCATCCAGTTTGCCACTTAGCAATGCTGCAATCGCAAAAGCGAAAGCAACAGAAAACCCCACGTACCCCATGTACAGCATGGGTGGATGAATTACCATCCCTGCATCTTGCAATAAGGGATTCAAATCACTGCCTTCCATTGCTGCTGGCAAAAGACGGTCAAATGGGTTAGAAGTAAACAACATAAACAAGAGAAAGCCGACACTTACAAGGCCGAGAACACCTAATACACGCGCAACGACATCATCCGGCAATTGCTTGCTGAATACACTCACCGCAACAGACCATCCCGTTAGCATAAACACCCACAGTAACAGGGAGCCCTCATGAGATCCCCACGTCGCTGCCACTCTGAAGTGAAAAGGCAACTCGGTATTTGAATTCTTTGCTACGTTCAAAACCGAAAAATCACTGCTGGCAAATGAATAGGCTAAACACAGGAAAGCAATTAATACAAATACGAATTGTCCTTGAACAACTGGTCTCGCCAGCGCCATCCACGAAGGAATATTACGCGCCGCACCAATAATAGGCAGTGTTCCTTGGATTAAAGCTAAGAGAAGTGCAAGAATCAGGGAGAAATTACCAATTTCTGGAATCATGATTTTATACGATATGTTAATGATTATACGAAGATAAATTATATTTAATGCTATTAAAACACAGACTGGGGATTATTGTATCAAAGATGCCTTTTGGGCCTTGGCAGCTTGCTCTAAAGCACTTGCTGCTTCAGGAGGCATATAATTCTCATCATGTTTGGCAAGAACTTCATCTGCCTTAAAAATACCATCGGCAGATATTTTACCTTGTGCGACAATACCTTTTCCTTCTCTGAATAGATCTGGAAGAATTCCAGTATAAACAACTGGTATTGTTTTGGCGGTATCTGTTACCGAGAATCGAACTGTTGTACTGCCATCTTCTCTTTGAACACTGCCCTCTTCCACCAATCCACCAATCCGGAAGCTTTTTCCTATGGGTGCCTCGTTGGCAGCAACTTGCGTAGGGCTAAAGAAAAAAACAAGATTACTCTGAAAAGCGTTCAATACCAGAATAGAAGCAACTCCTAATGCAGTGACTCCTGCAACAATCATTGCCAGTTTTTTATGACGTGGTTTCATTTTTTATCTCTTTTGTTTTTGTATTAGGTTCGAGAATGAGACTGTGCTGCTTCTCTAAAGTTCGACGGCGCTTCGAAATTAATAAAATTTCACCAATAATACAAATGAACACAACAGAATATGAACCCCAGACATAAAAACCATATCCTCCCATCGACCAAAATTCTGACCAACTCGTCCAATTCATCGCATAATCTCCTTCTGTCGCAATTCACTTACCCATGCGGTATGCTGTTCTCGCTCAAGAATAATAACGCGCAGACGTTTTAATATTACTGCAATCGAATACATCCAGCTAGCAAACACCATAATGAGCATACCCATCAGCATAGTTGTTGCCATTGCTGGCGCCTGATTCACGCTTACTGATGCACCTTGATGCAAAGTATTCCACCATTGAACCGAGAAATAAATGATCGGAATATTGACGACACCAACCAGCGCAATAATTGCTCCCGCCTTATCAGCACGGCGAGGGTCATCAATGGCTGCTTGCAAGGACATAAAACCGATATAAAGAAATAATAAAATCAATTCTGAAGTGAGCCTCGCATCCCATACCCACCAGGTTCCCCACATAGGTTTTCCCCATAACGCACCAGTCCAGAGCGCCAGAAAGGTGAACATGGCACCAGTCGGCGCAATGGCTGTCGCGAGCATGGAAGATAGACGTGTATTAAAGGCAAGACCGATGCCAGCCCAAAAAGCCATTACCACATAGAGAAACATCGACATCCAAGCAGCCGGAACGTGGATAAAGATAATCCGGTAAGCTTCCCCTTGTTGAAAATCAGTAGGGGCCACAAAGAATCCAACATACAGCCCCCCTATCAGTAATCCCACCGCAGCTAAAACAAACACAGGAATCATTTTACCCGCAAGCGAATAGAAACTTGCAGGAGAAGAATATTTGAACCAGTTAATTGCCATATTAGATTTTATAATTCTTAATATTAAATTACGTTCTGACTTTGACCCTAATTTTTATAGCCGCCAATTCTATACTAAAAAACACAAATCAAGAATTGATTTCTATTAGAAGATTCAGCATATTGAAAGTTTCAAATAACGCAGTATTAATGCAGAAAGCTGGGACATGTCATATTGAATTTCAGGAGCAGAAGAGACAATCCTGACAACCGCTATTCCATTGAAACTCGCAAAGCAGCCGCTGCTGCCCAGGGTGACAATACCAGCGATGCCAGAAGGAATGCTCCTAATAGGGAAAAGTGTGCTTCAAACCCAAGTCCTGACATATTGGCATCCACTGCACCAGCTCCAAAAATCAAGACAGGAATATACAGCGGCAATACCAATAATGAAACCAGTACGCCCCCTCCTCGTAACCCAAGTGTCAAGGCGGCACCAATCGCACCAATCAAACTGAGAACGGGCGTTCCCAACAATAATGATATCGTTAAAACAAACAATGCATCGATTGGCAAATCATATTGAATGCCCAGAATAGGGGCCATCAATACCAATGGCACGCCGGTCACCAGCCAATGCGCCAAGGCTTTTCCCAACACCAAAAGTGACAATGATTGTGGTGATAGCAGCATTTGCTCCAGCGTACCGTCGAGATAATCATTTGAAAACATTCTTCCCAGCGATAACATGGAAGCCAGCAATGCCGCCACCCATACTACTCCAGGTGCCATCGTACGCAACATATTCATTTCCGGCCCTACACTCAATGGAAACAGACTCACGACGATGACAAAAAAGAATAAAGTAGTTAATACATCCGATTGACGCCGTGCTGCTAATAAAAGATCACGCTGGATTATCCACAGAAACATATCAAGCCAGTTGCAGTTGAGTTATTGATGGTGCGGCAATATCAATTTCCTGATGTGTCGTCATCACGATCATTCCATTTTCCTGCAGATGTTGCTCCAGTAGTCCCTGTATCAACTTAACGGCCATTGCATCGAGTGCCGCGAGTGGCTCATCGAGTATCCATAACGCCGTTTTACAAACTAATAAACGTGCCAAAGCAACTCGCCTACGCTGTCCTTGTGACAAGACTTTTGCAGGCAGTATTTCTCTTCCACCCAGCCCCATATATTGAAGCGCCTCTCGCGCCTGTGGAATACTAATCTCAAATCCGGATAATGCGCTCGAAATACGCAGATTTTCGATAACAGTCAGGTCATCTTTAGTGCCGCTCAAATGACCAATGTAAGTTATCGAATTATAATAGTCGCTTCCTAATGAACGAATTGCCTGACCGCACCATGAGATTTCCCCGGAAGCAGGATTTGATAGCCCACACAACATTCGCAACATGCTGGTTTTCCCGCTGCCGTTAGGGCCTTTTACCTGCAATAATCCACCTGCTTCAAGGGAAAAATTAATTCCCTTGAATAGCTCGCGATCACCACGCACACACGCCAGATTACTTCCCTGTAACATTATTATTGTTATTAATTCTATTGAAGAAGAACGGGTGATTATAACGCATTGATGCTGGGTATGGCACTATTACGATTTCCAGATGCCCACACACTTGGCAGCTATTTATCCAAGCAAAGTGAATTGGCCAGCAATCGTTTGGGGATGATTTTCTGTTCAGATGTTACTTCACCCAGACCGAAAAATTGCTGTTGCGGGTCATATAGCCGAACAACAGTACCCGTTGTCAGGCTTCCTGCGGCAGGTAAAGCTGATATACTGCGTCCTTGTATCAAATTAAGTGTTGCTGACTGATCCAGCGTCACCGCTGTAAATTGTTGCAATAAGGAATCAATGGGAAGCAAACAATTGTCCCGCTCGGTTAGGCTCATTGTTTCAAGTACTGTAATTGTTTGTGCTTGCGATAGATTAAAGCGATCGATAGCAAGTCGGCGTAGCTTTATCAAATATGCACCCCCATACCCCAATGCCTTACCGATATCTTCTGCCAGCGTCCGGATATAAGTTCCGGTTCCACAGTGGACAGTAATATGTAATTCATCATCGACCACTGAATTGATTTTTATGCCATAGATTGAAATTTCCCGAGGAGGTCGCTCAATTACTTCACCACTTCTCGCATAGACATATAAAGGTTTTCCATGATACTTCAGTGCACTATACATCGGTGGCACCTGGGATATTTTGCCAATAAACTGACGTAATATATCTTCATATTCCAACCTATTAAATTGTCTTGTATCGGTAGTTAACTGCGTAATTTCTCCTTCGGCATCTCCAGTTGTACTCATAAATCCGAGTCTTAATATAGCTTCATACATTTTGTCAGCACCGAGCAGTACAGATGAAAATTTTGTTGCTTCTCCCAGACAGATAGGGAGTAATCCGGTTGCCATAGGATCCAGGGTCCCAGTATGGCCGGATTTGTTTGCGGAAAAATTAAACTTTACGCGCTGCAGTGCTTTATTGGATGAGATACCGTACGGTTTATCCAGTAACAGAACACCGTTGATATTCCGCTTGGCTCGTTTAATCGGTTTGGCAGAGCCAGTTTGAATAAATTCTGCAGGCAGCATGCAGCTTACTTCAATTATCAGAATTTGATAGAGGGGGGGGAGTTTCTTGAGCGATTGCTTCGTCTATCAGTTTAGACAAGCGTACTCCGCGTTCGACAGATTCATCATAAACAAAATGTAACTGCGGGATAACTCTTAACTTCATTCGATGCGACAAATTTGATCGCAGAAAACCCTTTGCATGATCCAATCCATTTTCAGCCAAAAAATTTTCTTCTACACTTCCTAATGTTGTATAGAAAATTTTGGCATGCCCGTAGTCGCGAGTCACTTCAACTGCAGTGATCGTAACTTTTCCCACACGAGGATCCTTGATCTCATTTTGTAACAGATCAGCTAATTCACGTTGTATCTGGTCAGCAACCCGTAATGTTCTGGAGAAATCTTTCGGCATATAAGCTGTGCTGTCCGGAGTGCTTACTATAAGAACCGTGCTGTTTCAACAATTTCATAGGCTTCCAGTTGATCACCCACCTGAATATCATTAAAATTCTTAAGTGATAGGCCACATTCGAATCCTTCTCGCACTTCCTTAACATCGTCCTTGAAGCGTTTAAGTGAATCTAATTCGCAGCTATGCACCACCAGTCCATCCCGCAATACCCTGACTAGCGAGTTTCGCTTAACAATACCATCAGACACATAGCAACCAGCGACTACACCCACCTTAGGGATACGATAAATCTCACGAATTTCCACCAGACCTTGAATGCTTTCCTTACGATCCGGCGACATCATTCCTGACAGTGCGGCCTTAACCTCATCAACTGCTTCATAAATGATATTGTAATAACGAACATCAACACCACTGGAAGCAATCAGTTTACGGGCGCTTGCATCAGCGCGGACATTAAAACCAATTACCACAGCTTTTGAAGCCAGCGCCAGATTAATATCGGATTCAATAATTGCACCAACACCGCTATGAATAATATTCACCTTTACTTCATCGGTCGAAAGTTTATGCAGCGCATAAGCCAGTGCTTCCGCAGATCCCTGTACATCCGATTTAATAATCAGTGCCAGTATCCTGACATCATCTTTCTGGTCAAAAACATTTTCCAGCTTTGCCGCTTGCTGCTTTGCCAGTTTTACATCACGATATTTACCTTGCCGGAAGAGCGCAATCTCTCTCGCTTTTCTCTCATCATCCAGCGCTATCACAACTTCCCCAGCTTCCGGCACTTCAGACAAGCCTTGAACTTCTACTGGTATTGACGTACCTGCCTGTTTGATTGCCTTGCCGTTTTCATCATTCATGGCACGTACTTTGCCATATACGCTACCCACCAACAGAACATCGCCACGTTTCAGAGTGCCGGATTGTACCAATATAGTTGCTAATGGCCCACGACCTTTGTCCAGTCGTGATTCAATCACCACGCCGCGCGCAGATGTATCCACAGGTGCCTTAAGTTCGAGTACTTCTGCCTGAAGTAATATGCTTTCCAGCAGTGAATCAATACCTTGTCCGGTTTTTGCCGATACTTCGACAAACATGGTATCTCCACCCCAATCTTCCGGAACAACCTCATGGATTATTAATTCCTGCCTGATACGCTCCACATTGGCTTCAGGTTTATCCATTTTATTGACTGCAACAATAATCGGAATTTTGGCAGCTTTCGCATGATGAATTGCCTCAATCGTCTGGGGCATGACACCATCATCCGCAGCAACTACAAGGATCACTAAATCTGTAATCTTTGTACCGCGTGCACGCATTGCGGTAAATGCTTCATGGCCTGGGGTATCCAGAAAAGTGATCATGCCGTGATTAGTCTCGACATGATAAGCACCAATGTGCTGCGTAATACCACCCGCTTCACCTCCAGCAACTCGCGTGCGGCGAATATAATCCAGCAGCGATGTTTTACCATGATCAACGTGGCCCATTACGGTAACCACCGGTGCACGGGGAATCATCTTTGCATCGGTAATAGATATCTCGGTATCAGTCAGGAAAGCTTCGGGATTATCCATCGTCGCATATTTTGCAATATGTCCCATTTCTTCTACCACGATCATCGCTGTTTCCTGATCCAGCATTTGATTGATCGTTACCATACTACCCATTTTCATCAATACTTTAATAACATCCGCTGCTTTAACTGTCATCTTCTGCGCGAGTGCGCTGACAGAAATTGTCTCAGGCACCATAATTTCCCGCACAATGGGTTCTGTTGGTGCAGAAAAGCTGTGTAGATTCTGTTCATCTGCATGTTGCGCCGGCTTACCGTGTTTCTCTCTGCGCGTACGCCAACCCTGTCCGCCAGTAATATCACCCCGTGTCTTTACACCACGTTTTTTAGTATTTTCATCTTTCCAGATAACCTGTTTGGCTTGTTTCTTTTTCTTGTCAGCTTTGTCATCGGGTTTTACTACGGGCTTATGCAATGTACCTTCCGTTGCATTTAATTGCGACGGTACGTCGGTTTGTGATTCTTTATTTGTTACTGATGCAGGTCTGATATTGTCTGATTCAGTGGCAGGTGGCGCACCAGAGGATGGCAGTGCTTTAGTTTTAGCAATGGCAGAAGAATCGTTAATCGTACCGGATTCTTCTTTGGCATCCGATTGTTCCGTGATTTTCCGTGATTTCTTTTGCTTGATCTCTGCCGCCTGACGTGCCATTAGTTCAGCCTGTTTCCGGGCTTCTTCCTGACGAAGTGCCAACTCGCCAGCATCAATAACAGATTCCGAAACAGGTTGACTGACTACTTCCGGTATCTTTGCAACAACGGGTTCATTTCCAGCACTTACCGGCTCAGCAGCTTTGGTCAGTACGCGTCTCTTTCTGACTTCAACCTGAATTGTCCTGGCTCGACCCGTACTATCCGATTTCCGTATCTCAGAGGTTTGTCGTCGAGTCAGTGTCACTTTACTTTTAGCTTCCGTCGCTCCATGAGTTTTACGAAGATAGTCCAGCAATTGAGCTTTGTCCTGCTCTGTTAAACTATCTTTGGCCAACAATTTTTTTACACCTGCGGCTTGCAATTGCTCCAGCAATACTGCAGGCAACAAACCCAGTTCATTAGCAAATTGTTCTACACTCATTTGAGCCATTTATAACCCTTCAGCATTCAAAACCACAATCAGGTTCACTTAAAATAAATAAACAATCCTGCCAAGACAATCAGTTGATTACTAAATCAAGTAAACCATGGTTCACGGGCTTTAATAATTAATTGATTAGCACGCTCAATATCTATTCCGGTCATTTCTACCAGATCGTCAGCCGCCAGATCCGCTAAATCTGCCTGGGTATTAATCCCTTTTGACGCCAATTCTCGTACGATATTAATATCAATACCCTCTAATAAAAGTAAATCATCTGCCACATGTTCAACTTTTTCTTCATTGGCAATTGCGTCGGTCAGAAGCACATTACGGGCACGATTCCGTATTTCATTGACAGTATCTTCATCCAATGATTCAATTTCCAGCATTTCGTTCAAGGGAACATAAGCCACTTCTTCCAGAGTAGCAAATCCCTCGTGTACTAATATTTCAGCAACTTCTTCATCCACATCCAGTTTTGTCATAAAAAGCTGAAGAATCTGCGAAGCTTCTGCCTCGTGCTTCGTTTTTGATTCTTCCACCGTCATGATATTAAGCTCCCAGCCTGTTAGCTCGGATGCAAGACGCACATTCTGCCCTCCGCGACCAATTGCCTGGGCGAGATTATCATCATCAACCACGATGTCCATGCTGTGCTTTTCTTCATCAACCATGATACTGCTGATCTCAGCGGGCGCCAGTGCATTAATTATAAAAGTAGCCGGATCATCCGACCATAATATGATATCAACACGTTCACCAGCCAGTTCACTGATAACCGCCTGCACTCTGGAGCCACGCATACCAACGCAGGTACCGATTGGATCGATCCGTGGATCATTCGATTTAACCGCTATCTTCGCACGTGATCCAGGATCCCGCGCAGCTACTTTGATTTCCAGCAAGCCTTCTTCAATTTCCGGAACTTCCAGCTCAAACAATTTAATCAGAAATTCCGGGGAAATTCGCGAAAGCTTCAGTTGCGGCCCTCTGGAAACACGATCGACCTTATACAGATAAGCACGCACTCGATCGCCAACGCGCAAATTTTCTTTTGGTATCACCTGATCACGCGGCAATTCAGCCTCGATTCTGCCTGACTCAATAATGGCATTACCTCGCTCCATACGCTTGATGGTACCGGTGACCAGATAGTCTCCTCTGTCCAGAAAATCATTCAGCGTTTGTTCACGCTCAGCGTCGCGGATTTTTTGAAAAATTACTTGTTTAGCCGCCTGCGCACCGATACGACCAAACTCAATTGGTTCGAGCGGCTTTTCAACATATCCACCTGGTTGTATCTCTGTATCTATTTTTGCAGCTTCGCTTAAAGATATCTGGCGCGCAGATTCCTCGACTGCGCCATCTTCCACGACCAACCAGCGACGAAAGGATTGATACTCACCTGTTTGTCTATTTATAGAAACACGCGCGTCAATATCTTCTTGAAATCGTTTTTTTGTAGCCGATGCCAATGCCATTTCCAATGCTGTGAAAACAATTTCTTTTTCAACAGATTTTTCACGTGCCAACGCATCTACCAACAGTAAAATTTCGCGGCTCATAGTCCTCCAGCCAAATTTTTATATACCTACAATTTTGGAACCAAACGAGCTTTTCCAAGGTTACTCAATTCAAGGTCTAACAATTTCCCTTCGACTTCAAGTTTTATTATGCCATCATTTATGTCTCGCAGAACTCCAACAAAATTTCTTTGCCCTTGTAAAGAAACTCGCAACTTTACTTTAATCGTTTCTCCTTTAAAGCGGAGAAAGTCAGCTTCTTTCCTTAATGGCCTATCCAAGCCGGGTGATGATACTTCAAGCCGGCCATAATCAATATTTTCAACAACCAATAACCGACTTAAATGATTGCTGATAGCTACACAATCATCTATATTAATCCCGCCTTCTTTATCTACAAATATTCTCAGCAATTTGCCACGCGCCAGTTGTTCGAGTTCGACCAACTCATACCCCATGCCGCGCAGAGTTGACTCTAACAATTCTTCCAGTACCATAGCCTCGCCACAAATAAAAAATGGGCTGAAGTAGCCCATCCAATTTACAAGCATATTTTAGCAAAAATTTATAAAAAATAAAACATAAACTTCTCTAGATGTAACAGATTAGCGCTCATTCGGCTGTTTTCTGTAATATCAGTCGTAGTGCACCATAGCATTTAGTTGTGGAATAGTTCGTCTCAACCAAGAACTACCGATGACACCAAGCGCCAGTGATACAATTATCCATCGTGTTTGTAAACGAATAAATAGCGAGATAGAACCATCATGTCAATCATTGAATCTGTTTTAAATGAAACCCGCGTTTTCCCACCCAATGAATCCTTTATTCGACAAGCGAATATATCCAGCATTCAGGCTTATGCTGCATTATGCGCTCAGGCAGACAATGACTATGAAGAATTCTGGGGAAAACTGGCAAAAGAGTATATTCTTTGGCATAAACCTTTCACGCGCATTCTGGACGATCAGAATCCTCCATTCTTTAAATGGTTTAACGATGGCGAATTAAATGTATCGGTAAACTGCCTGGATCGCCACCTCAGCACACAGGCTGATAAAACCGCCATTATTTTTGAATCTGATGACGGCCAGGTGATTCGATCAACCTACCGTGATCTGCACCAGCGTGTATGTCAGTTTGCCAACGCTCTTAAATCACAGAATATAAAAAAAGGCGATTGTGTTGTCATCTATATGCCCATGCGCATTGAAGCAGTGGTTGCCATGCAGGCATGCGCCCGCATCGGCGCCATTCACTCGGTTGTGTTTGGCGGTTTCTCCGCAAAAAGTCTGCATGAACGTATCACGGATGCAGGTGCAATCGCAGTCATTACCGCCGATGAACAAGTACGAGGTGGCAAACATAATCCACTTAAATCCACTGTCGATGAGGCCATCAAAATGGGTGGCACGGAATCTGTCAAATCAGTCATTGTTTATCAACGCACCGGCGCTGAAATCCCATTTAATCCAACCCGAGATGTCTGGTGGCATGAAATCACCCGCAATGCTGATAATTACTGTGAACCCGAATGGGTAAATGCTGAACATCCGCTGTTTACACTCTATACATCCGGCTCAACCGGAAAACCGAAAGGTGTGCAACACTCCAGCGCAGGTTACTTGCTCGGTACCATACTGAGCATGCAATGGGTATTCGATTATAAATCAACCGATATTTTCTGGTGCACGGCCGACGTAGGTTGGATAACCGGACATAGTTATGTAACGTATGGTCCGCTTGCCATGGGAGCTACACAGGTCATTTTCGAAGGCATACCGACTTATCCGGATGCAGGTCGCTTCTGGGAAATCATTCAGAAACATAAAGTCACGACTTTTTATACTGCACCGACCGCCATTCGCTCACTCATTAAACTGGGGCCAGATTTACCAGAAAAATATGATCTGTCATCACTGCGATTATTAGGCTCGGTCGGTGAACCAATCAATCCGGAAGCATGGATGTGGTTCTACAAGAAAATTGGGCAATCGCGTTGCCCCATTGTCGATACCTGGTGGCAAACTGAAACCGGCAGTCACATGATCGCACCGATACCCGGCGCCATCCCCCTTAAACCAGGCTCATGCACACTGCCCTTACCTGGAATCCAGGCAGCAATTGTGGATGAAACAGGTCACGATGTAGAAAACGGCAGCGGCGGATTCTTAGTAATCAAGCGCCCTTTCCCCTCGCAGATTCGTACTCTATGGGGAGACCCTGAGCGTTTCAAGAAAACCTATTTCCCTGAAGATATCGGTCATGGTAATTATTATCTGGCTGGTGATTCTTCATATCGTGATGCTGATGGTTATTTCTGGATTATGGGGCGCATCGATGATGTCTTGAATGTATCAGGACATCGATTGGGCACCATGGAAATTGAATCTGCACTGGTCGCCAACCCATTGGTTGCCGAAGCCGCTGTTGTCGGGAAGCCTCATGAAATAAAAGGAGAAGCAGTCGTTGCATTTGTTGTACTGAAAGGTCAATACCCTCACGGCGAAGATGCCAAGAGAATCATCCATGAATTGCGCGAATGGGTAGCCAAAGAAATCGGCCCCATCGCCAAGCCGGAAGAAATCCGCTTTGGTGAAAATTTACCCAAAACACGCTCTGGTAAAATTATGCGCCGCTTACTGCGAACATTAGCCAAAGGAGAAGAAATTACTCAGGATATTTCTACACTGGAAAACCCGGCTATTCTTGAACAATTAAAACACGCAATAAAATAATTCACCGCTTCATATAATTGCAGCAATTTACAGATCCCAAGAACCCTAGACACATGACATTATCACTTGTAACAGACTTTGAACATGGAATCAGTGCCATTGATGCACAGTTTCATCGTCCCAAACGTGCGGCCATTCATATCATTGTTGAAAATGGTGAAATCGCTTTGATTGATACCGGAACTTCTTTTTCAATTCCTGGCGTTATCGAATCAATCCAGCAAAAAAATCTTGCTCCTGAGACTGTAACTTACGTGATATTAACCCACATACATCTGGATCATGCAGGAGGAGCCAGTGAATGTATGCGCCAATTTCCTAATGCAAAACTGGTTGTTCACCCACGCGGTGCGCGGCATATGGCAGATCCAGATCAACTCATTGCTGGCGCAATAGCGGTCTATGGTGAAGCAGAATTTAAGCGGGTCTATGGCGAGATTCTTCCGATTGATGCCAGTCGAATTATTGAAGCCACGGATGAAAGTCAAATCAGTTTGAATGGTCGGTCCTTATTGTTCATCGACACTCCCGGCCATGCACGCCACCATAATTGTATCTATGACGCACAAAGTCAATCCTTTTTCACTGGCGATACTTTTGGTGTTTCCTATCGAGAATTTGATGTTAACGGCCTGGAGTTTGTCTTTCCCACAACCACTCCCGTACAGTTTGATCCCAGTGCCGCCCACCGATCGATTGATCGCATTATGCGTTATGCGCCACGCTATGCCTATCTTACGCACTACAGCCGTATCAGCAACTTGTCGCACCATGCCGAATCGATGCACCATCTAATCGATGCACATGTGGAAATTGCATTGCGCGCAAACGCCGACAAAACAAATCGACAAACCATTATCGCAACAGCCCTAAAAACACTCTTTCTCCAGCGGCTGACCGATCACGGTTGTTTGCTATCTCACGAAGAAATCAGTAACTTACTCCGCTCTGATATCACGCTCAATACTTTGGGTCTGGAACACTGGCTAGATCAACCTGCGGATCGATATAAACGCCTATGACAATCGAGGCTGATGAATGAAAGAACAATACAGAATATTAATTCTGGGTTATGGAGAAATGGGTAAAGCCATGGAATATTTACTCAGAAAACAACACCCACTGGATATTTGGGAGAAATTTCCACAAGATAATTTTCAATCTGCGATACTCGAAGATGTGGCGCCCCACGCAGACATCGTATTCTTTTGTTTACCGGTCAATCCACATCAGGGAATTGTTAAAAATATTGCACCATTGCTTAAAAGTACCTGCCTTTGTGTCAGCATTGCCAAGGGATTAGATGAAAAAGGTCAAACGGCAGCGCAGATCTTTGCTGAAAACCTCGCTTCACATCAACCATATGCATTGTTATATGGTCCTATGATCTCCGAAGAAATTCGGGCAGATCGCTATGCCTTTGCCCAGCTGGGCTGTTGTGACATGACTCCATACCACATACTCCGTCACAATTTTGAGGATACTCATCTATATATTGAATATACCCCCGATATTACCGGGATCAGCTGGTCGGTTATTTTAAAAAATGTCTACGCGCTGGTTTTTGGGATGGCGGATGCATTACAACTGGGCAATAACATGCGCGGCTATCTTGCTGTGACAGCTTTACACGAATTAAATAAAATTGTCTGTCATCTGGGAGGTCACTCTGGCAGCGCCTATCAGCTCGCTGGATTGGGGGATCTCATTACAACTGCGACCAGTGACGATTCCCATCATCATGAATTAGGGCGTCGACTGGCCAGAGGGGAAACACAGGATATAACAGGTGAAGGAATTCATACACTTGAAATGGTACATAAGTATCAATTACTTAATATAGTCGATTATCCGTTATTCCGGTTAATCTACGATATTGTCAATCAACCCCGGAATGTAGCACAGAAAATTAATACGCATCTAAAACATCGATTTAACCACGTCACAGCAAGTTGATCAGATCAACAGCCTCATTTATCCAAGCAAGTGTTCAACCATGGCTTCCTTATGCTCTATCTGGCCAAATGATACATCCCTTAATTGGCCTTCCCGATCAAACAAAATGCATGAGGGTGTTCCTTGCAAAGCAAAGCGTTCAAAAGTTTCAGCTTTCATGGATTTCTGCTCCATGTAATGCTTAACCTGATTAAGAACAGCCTGTTTCTGGTCAGCCATTAATTTCTCAAAATCAGGTAAGAATTCTCGCGTATACCGCAATACTTTCTCATCAGTAACTGGCTCAGTTTCTGGCACGACACGATCCATTCCAACTGCAAATGGTAATCGCCATTGTAATTTACCCTGAATCAGCAATCCATGTTGCTGTAGTGCTTTAAATGTCTGCCCTATCACTTCACCTGTTTGTACTAATTTCCGCAAGTTCTCCAGTGTATTCTTGTCATAATCCTCAAACGCTGTCGCCAGTCCGATAACGATCAATCCTTTACGGTGATATTTCTCATGTAACTCAATCGCTCTGGGTAAAGCATAAAGAAAACAACCCGGACAATTGACCTGAAAAACCTCAACCAGAACGACTGAGCCGATAAGACTATCCAATGAAATCGGCCCACCTTGTACCCAAGTATCCACTGCAATATCAGAAAGTAAAGGATTGCTCATCGCGTATATTTAATAATTGTTAAATAATCCTGAATTGTACTGCCTGACGTTAATAAGAACCAGTAACAAACCGATGAACACCATCCAGTTTGGTTATCTCCAGTAAACTCAGTTTAATAAAGGTAACCATCTTTCGCATATTAGTGATTGATTGGCAATCATTTTTCTTTTTATTGCATTAATTCTTAATAGTGTTATAAGAATTGATTAACTGAATCTTAATTATATGTTTACTAAAGATTTATCGAGAAATGTC
>JBBTCY010000050.1:0-1211 GCA_038043005.1 Pseudomonadota bacterium | reverse complement strand
GCCTTAACGGGACCATCAATATCATGCTGATGCCGATTGCATAGAGCACTTGCAGCACAATTTTTCCTGAGGCCAATGACAAAACACATAAATCCAGACATGCAATAAACGCTCCCCGTATCAGTAGATCACGGTTAATCACAGCATGAGTGATGCCCTGTTCGATTCGTTGCGCAACACTGATCGCAATGGCTGTTCCGGCAAGAAACACAAAGGAAGGGGCGCAAATATGAGTAATCCAGCGAGTAAGAAACTGATCCGTATCAAATAACCGGCCTGCCTCATACAACAATATGGAATCCGCAAAAATGCGGTGCGTGTTAAAGAACCATGAGGCATGGTCGAGTACCATCAGAATCATGACAATACCGCGCATCCAGTCAATGGCTGCGATGCGCTGGATATTTTTGACGGATAAATCAGTAATGGACATGTTCGATCAATGCAAAGCAATTGGCTGCAATCAGCAGACTGTTGACAATGCTAAAGCACCGCCAGGTTATTCCTATGAATGAGTTCCGGCTCATCCACATAACCAAGAATCGCTTCAATGTCACTGCTCGACTGCTTCAGAATTTTCTGTGTCTCAGCAGCACTGTAATTAATCAACCCGCGTGCTACTTCTCGGCCATCCTCATCAAGGCAGGACACCGCCTCGCCACGTTCAAAATTACCATGGACGCTGATCACACCGATCGGCAGCAGGCTTTTCCCATCCGATGACAGTGCCTTGACTGCGCCTTTATCCAGCACGATCAATCCACGAACTTGCAGATAGTCTGCAAGCCACTGTTTACGGGCTGCCAGGATGGGGATTCTGGCCAATAACCGGGTCCCGACCATTTCTCCCTGGGCCAGACGAACCAGCACATCTTCTTCATGCCCTGATGCGATAATCGTATGTGCACCGCTGCGTGCCGCCCGTTTGGCTGCGATCACCTTGGTCTGCATGCCACCGCGGCTGATACTGCTGCCGACACCACCCGCCATTTTCTCCAGCGCCGGGTCACTCGCATTGACTTCGCTGAGAAGCGTTGCATCCTGGTTTTTTCGCGGGTCGCTGGTAAATAATCCAGCCTGATCAGTAAGAATCACCAGCACATCCGCTTCAACCAGATTGGTTACCAGCGCGGCCAGCGTATCATTGTCGCCGAAGCGGATCTCATCGGTTGCCACCGTATCGTTTTCATTGATGATTGGAATGATATTCA
>JBBTCY010000049.1:0-2016 GCA_038043005.1 Pseudomonadota bacterium | reverse complement strand
ACATGTCGATAATAATAGCTCAGACTATTTGATTTGGAGTACATTAACATGGCCATTGATGAAAGAAGTGTCGATATATCCGATTGATCCCGGCGTACTGGATACTCTTGCCAGCATTTCACTATTGGAAGACAAGCTGACCGGCGCCTGGCCAGTTCCAGAATATACTAAGCGATCCCAGACTGAGCGCAGCTGGTATGGAAAAACATTTAACCGTTCTTTAGAAAACTTTTGATGCAGAGGATCATTGTCAGTCAGCACGAAAACCTTTATCAGCCTTCCATCCGGCCAGGTTTTCAAGTGCATGCTGAAAATTGCACGCAATGAATTGACTGATAGATTTTTCTCTACGACGTCTGGGTGTGTTATCACTTGATAGTGTTCATTGGCCCATGCCCGGTTCATGACGCACAGCATGCATACCAGCAGAATAAAACAATATTTTGTATATATTCCGGGCATTATGGTTCTTTAGAATTCCAACTTATGGATAGCTGATGTTGGTCATGCATATAAACTCTTACCCAGTCCGATTATCTGAATATCTTTGCTCTGAAAATCATTCTTTCTCACTCATAATCTTCGTATAACTGGAGTTACTTACTCTGTCAGTATCAGCAATCAATATAACCTATTATTTATAGGTACAAAAAATATGAGAAAAATTATAGCTTCAGATCGTGCTGTATCGAAGAATAAAAATATTTTCCCCGTTCTGTCACGACCTCCCAAATCTGAGGATTTTTCTGGTACATCTTGGCCAATACATCCGCCAACTCAATAAAATAGGGGCGACGCAGACCATGATAATCAATGACAGGCCCGATTGGATTAAGGTCCGAACCAAAGTAACTTAATAATCTATTCAGCGCTGGATCCATCACCGATAACCAATTCTTAATATTGTTTTCCTTACACATACGCACAATGCCGGAAACAAGCGCCAGCCCAAGACTAGGAAAGGATCTGCGATCCGATTGAGTGTTATTGTCTGCTTCTATCCTTCTTTCTTTTAGATTACGACGCTCTGCCCTGCGCTGGTTAAATTGACCTAAAATCAGAAAACGGGAAATCTCTGCCGTATGCTGACGCTCCAGACTATTTATATCAAGAAGATGTGGATCAATCTGTGCATGGAGTTCAATCGGAAAGGGTTTGTTCGGTTGTAGCGGATCAAATAATATCAAACGTACTGTACCGATATATCTTCCGGTCGGTCGATGCTTTAGTATCACATGAACAGAGTGATCATCATAATCATCCCTTTCCTGCTCATCCGAGTAACGTGACAAATCGAACCCTGGAAGTCGCCTCTCCACACATAACACTTGATAGCGTATTCTAAAAACTTCTCTTAATAATTCGGGAGTATCCGCCATCACGACTTCAAAATATCTATGAAAGTCCTCATATATATTGGTCATCAATGTATTAGTCCAGAAATTGAAGAATACTGAATCGACTATACCGGCAAAAACGACCTGACTACCTTTATCTTCTTTTGTACCAATGCTCCAACATCATCAATATCCAGACCATGGTACCATGGTAACTCGCATGCTCATTGACGTGTTGGCCTAAAAGCCTGTCAATAAAGTCAGAGTGTATTATTTTGCGCAACTTCAGGTCACTCAAACTATCCGCTGCCAGCTCATGCAATGGCTTATGCTCCTGCAACCATACTCCAAATGGCAGGCCAAACCCGTGTTTCTGCTTTACAAGAATTTCATCGGGTAAAAAACCACGTAGCGCTTCCTTGAAGAAGTAACGTAGTTTCGTTCCCTTCAGTTTAAGTTCCGGATTGAGCTGTGCTGAAAAAGCAACCATCTCATTATTCAGGAACGGGAAGGCAACGTCCATCTGCGCCAATTCACACGCTTTGACCACTTTCGGCAAGTCGTTATCTGTCAGCGTAAATTTCCAGTCAAACCCCAGCATGCGGTTTATGAGACTGCTCGCGTGGATCTGCTGGTATGTTTCATTCAGTAGAGCATGCGGTTGTTCTGAATTAATCAG
>JBBTCY010000048.1:0-5596 GCA_038043005.1 Pseudomonadota bacterium | reverse complement strand
TGATGATGACAAAACGTGCACCCGCCTTCCCCGCAACAAAGTCGAATGAACTGTCTTCAGTGCCGAGAGCTGCCAGGGAATGCAGCGGTACACTTTGATTATTAACTTGCCCGGTACCTTCAAACACATACAGAAAGCTATTGTTTTCTACCGGCAGGTTGTGCTGAAAGTGACCGCTTGGCTTTACCTGCACATCAAAATAAGACACATGAGTGATGTCATCTACGATAGGCGCATTTGCATTCGCAAAGCGACCGATCAACACTTTGAGTGTGTAATCCGATGTTTCTATTACAGGAAAATCCTCCGAGGAATACTCCTGATATTCAGGGTGATCCATTTTGTTTGCTGCAGGTAGATTTATCCACAGTTGAAATCCGCGCATCAGACCATTTTCCTGTTTAGGCATCTCTGAATGAATGACACCACTGGCAGCTTTCATCCACTGAGCAGATCCGGGACCCAGATTGCCAGTATTGCCCATGTTGTCTTGATGCTCTATATGGCCATCGATCATATAGGTGAATGTGTTGAATCCCCGATGTGGATGAGATGGGAAACCCGCAATATAGTCACTCGGATTGTCACTGCTAAAATGATCCAGCAGAATGAATGGATCATAATTACGTAATGCTGGCGTGCCAATGGTGCGGTGTACGATAACGCCAGCCCCTTCTGGAACCGCTGTCGCTGGTATTAATCGTGTATGGCTATTGGAGGTGGTATTCATAATATTCTCCTTTTGTTGTCGTCAATTATCATTCCCTGTTTATTGAGAGCATTATTATTGTTATTATAAAAAGAATAAATAGCATATAAAATAATTAACTGTTCTTATATAAGCAACAATTGAGAATCAAATGGATCGATTTGAAAATATGAGTACATTTGTCCGGGTGGTGGAAGCGGGTAGCATCAGCGGTGCTGCCGATCGCATGGGGGTGGCGAAGTCGGCGGTCAGTCGGCGCTTGAAAGAACTGGAGGAATATCTGGGTGTCGAGTTGTTTCATCGCACTACTCGACGGATGAATTTGACGGATACCGGCCGTACTTTTTATCATCAGTCTGTACGTATACTGGCAGATATTCTCGAAGCCGAACATGCGACATCACAAGCTCATGGCACATTAAAGGGCAGCTTGAAAGTAGCCCTGCCATTGAGTTTTGGTCTTATGCATCTTGGATCTGCTATCAGTGAGTTTTTACAGGCCAATCCAGAAATTGAATTCGATCTCGACTTTAATGATCGTCAGATAGATCTTTTAGCAGAAGGCTTTGATCTCGCTATTCGCATTGCCAGCCTGCCAGATTCCAGTCTGATTGCGCGTCGTCTTGCCGCCATACAATCTGTTATGTGTGCAAGCCCGGCGTATCTCGAACGCATGGGTAAACCACGATCACCGGAAGAATTGATTAATCATCACTGTTTGATCTATAACCTGATACATGACTTTGAACATTGGAGTTTATATGATACGGAAGATAAACTGATCAAAGCCAGAATACACCCATACTTAAAAGCGAGTAATGGTGAGTTTCTTCGTGATGCAGCGGTTAATGGGTTGGGTATCGTTCTTATGCCGGTATTTATTGTTCACAGAGAGATTGAAAGTGGCACATTGATACCGTTATTTACAGAATATAAATATCCACAGATAGCCGCTTATGCAATTTATCCACAAACACGGCATCTTTCTCAACGTGTCAGAGCATTTGTCGATTTTCTGATTAGACGATTTGAAGGATTACCTTATTGGGACTCGTGTTTGGAAAAGTCACAGAGCATCTAGCCTGATACTGCAAATATAGTATTACTTATATTTGCTATTTGTTACTGACGCGAGGGTTATCTATTTTTAAGCTATTTTGCAGAAACACGATGTTAATCCTGATGGCTTCAAGTGGTAACGCTTAAAAAAGTAATTTGTAGAGAACAAATAAGCTATCCGGTTATGTAGCGTAGCAACTGATTAATCCAGATTAGTGACACTTGATTAATCTCAAGCGAATTTACAGCACCGATGGGATAATAACCAATTAGGGCCAATAGCAGATATATAAGATATCTTTGCTGATTGACATTTTATTATTTATTAAACAAAAAACTATGATCTGGAAACCCAATGTGACAGTTGCGGCCGTTGTTGAGCAGAATGGAAAATATCTGCTGGTGGAGGAAGAGCCGGAAGTTGGCTCCGGTTTATTTTTAAATCAACCGGCGGGGCATCTGGATCCCGGAGAATCCATCATTCAGGCTGCCATACGGGAGACGCTGGAAGAAACAGCCTATACCTTTGTACCTGAGTATTTGCTGGGTATTTATCACTGGCATTCCCGTCATATGGATACGACCTATCTGCGTTTTGCATTTGGCGGCCGCGTGACGCACCACGATCCGGAGCGTACTCTGGATGTCGGCATCCTGCGCGCAGGCTGGTTTGACCTGGATGAGATTAATCAGAGAATACAGCGGCATCGCAGCCCGCTAGTGATGCGATGTATTCAGGATCATATGGATGGTAAACGTTATCCGTTGGAATTACTGACCCACTATGAATCATGACGCAATAAAAAAACAGCGGGTGGTTATCGGCATGTCAGGCGGCGTGGATTCATCGGTGGCAGCTTATCTGTTGAAGCAGCAGGGCTATGATGTGGTCGGGTTGTTCATGAAAAACTGGGAAGATGATGATACGGATGAGTATTGCTCTTCCCGTCAGGATTTTCTGGATGCGGTATCGGTTGCAGATGTGATTGATATTCCCATCGAAGTGGTGAATTTTTCGACTGAATACAAGGACCGGGTTTTTTCGCATTTTCTTGCGGAATATCAGGCCGGAAGAACACCGAATCCTGATGTGCTGTGCAATGCTGAAATCAAGTTCAAGGCGTTTCTCGATCATGCCCGGCAACTGGGTGCAGACCATATCGCCACAGGCCATTATGCCCAGGTGCGCAAGGTCGGTGATTTATTCCAGCTATTGAAAGGCGAGGATGGCACCAAGGACCAGAGCTATTTTCTGTACCGGCTGAATCAGACGCAACTGGCCAACACATTATTCCCGGTCGGACACCTGTATAAACGGGACGTGCGCAAAATAGCCAAAGAACTCAAGCTGCCCAATTTTTCCAAGAAAGACAGCACCGGTATTTGTTTTATCGGGGAACGCCCGTTCCGCGAATTTCTCAATCGTTATCTGCCGCATGAACCCGGAGAAATCCAGACACCCGACGGGAAGGTGATCGGACAACACATCGGCTTGATGTATTACACCATCGGGCAGCGGCAGGGACTGGGAATCGGCGGTAGGCGGGATGGCGGGGATGAACCGTGGTTTGTATCAGCCAAGGATATGGCCAGAAATGTGCTGGTGGCCGTGCAAGGTCATAGTCATCCTGATCTGCTTCGTCCTTCGTTGAAAGCGGCGGATCTGACGTGGATCAGCGGGGAACGTCCGCACTGCAACTGGGTTTATGCCGCTAAAACCCGCTACCGCCAAGTCGATGCACCGTGCACGATTGCAAGCTTTACGCAGGATCAGTGCCAGGTGGATTTCGCGCAGGATCAATGGGCGGTGACACCGGGCCAATCCGTAGTTATTTATGAAAGCAAGGTTTGTCTGGGTGGCGGTGTGATTACGGAATAATGAGACTATTGCGGCCATTCCTTAATTAATTCAGCAGCATCGTTCAAACAATATCTTCTGTTCACGTTTCCATCCGATTCGAAGCCGCGCGTAGCCTATCAACTATCCAACACAGATCAAATCAGTGGATTCCTTATAACAAACAATGGTATAAAGCATAAGCAGCAAGTTTTCTCTATAGCTATGCATCTGTGGTTCCGTTATCTGGATAGCAGTAAAACGATGCAAATGTGTGAGTAATTATTACGAACTGATTTATAAGGATATCAATCATGAATACAGCAGTAAGTCGATATTTTCTATCAATGGTTTTTTTGGGCGTAGTATTTACAGCCTACCCTGCCTTATCCTATGCAACGCATTCATGGGGAGGCTATCACTGGGCGCGGACAACTTCTCAATTCACATTGAAGCTGGGCGATAACCTGACTGCCTCAGATTGGAAAACTCATCTCAGGCAGGCTTCGAGTGACTGGAACAGTCCAGACAATGCAAGCCAGACAAGTCCGGTCACGACTGCTGTCACTACGGGCACCGCAAGCAATCGATGTTCGACCGTGATCGGTACTACGCAGGTTTGCAATGGTAAATACGGAAATAATGGCTGGCTCGGGCTGGCATCGATCTATATCGCCGATGGTGTCCACATAACGAAGGGTTCGGCGAAGTTAAACGATACCTACTTCAACCTGAGCAAATATAACAATCCAAACGAGAAACTGCATGTGATGTGCCAGGAAGTTGCGCATACCTTTGGACTCGGTCATCAATCGACATCGGGTGCCTCGTTGAATACATGCATGGATTATTTCTCGAATACCGGCACGAACGCCGGCAGCACGCTCAGTACGAAACCCAATGCGCACGATTTTGATGAACTGAATACAATTTACGGCAGCCATATGGACGGTACAACCACAGTTGCTTCCTCAACGGCTGGCTCGGCTGCATTGCCTGCACCAACCGAGGATGTTACGGATGACCCAAATAGCTGGGGCCATCTGGTGAGCCAATCTGCCAATGGCCGCAGTTCGATTTATGAACGACATAATCCGGATGGAAGCAAAGTGGTCACCCACGTCTTCTGGACGATCGAAGCAGCTTCCAGATGTCCTGAGTGCGATCATCGGCATGATCATTAGTCACGCGCTTACTAAACCAGTACTTTAGGTTCAAATATTCTATTCAATAACAGGCAAGGTAAGATGCCTTGCCTGTTCACCTCTAAAAACTAGGCTCTGCTTAAGGCCTTTTTAAATGAATTGCTGTCATATCAGAGTCTTTGTATTTTCAGCCTTGCCGCGATCATCTATTCCATTATTTTTACTCCGCC
Source organism: Pseudomonadota bacterium (assembly GCA_038043005.1). Classification (GTDB taxonomy): domain Bacteria; phylum Pseudomonadota; class Gammaproteobacteria; order Burkholderiales; family Nitrosomonadaceae; genus Nitrosomonas. Next base: position 616 of record JBBTCY010000048.1, on the reverse strand, counting down.
ATTTTTCTTTACTTTAGTTATGAAGAAATTGCTTTTTTCTGTATGACAAACAAAGGGATAAAAGCTATAGTAACGAACCTTTATTTTAGCTATGTATTTGTAGCCCCTCGTGTTACCTGAACGGGAGGTAGTTGAAAGCCTTTTTATAAAAACCCACACCTAATTTACATCATTAAGAATCTAATGAAGCTATGAAATTTGAGCTGCAAACTCTTGAAAATTACACAGATGAGGCACTTTTGACCGAATTGCGTCGCATAGCAGAGGTAGTGAATGGACAACGCCTTACTATCAAGAAATTCAATTCATTAGCGCGAGTTCACTCTACTACTCTCCGTTATCGCTTTGGATCATGGAAAGCTGCGCTCGATAAAGCTGGAATCAGCGAAGAAATAGCTCCAAGATTTAATATACTTACACGTGAGAAAGTTATTGAGGCACTCCGTAATTATGCTGTTGAAAATCCAGGGATGCCAGTTACAAAAGAATATATAGCAGAAAAACTGGGTGTAGATAAAGGGAGCATAACTCGAAGATTTGGAAGATGGAAAGAATTGCTTTCAGAGGTAGGGATTGCACCTGTGGCATTGGGCCGTCGTTACACTGATGAGGAATG
>JBBTCY010000047.1:0-1193 GCA_038043005.1 Pseudomonadota bacterium | reverse complement strand
CTTACGTGAAACAACTCGATACCGGAGAATTATCAATCGGCGCCTTGACTATACTGGCTGCCGACAGCGGCTACAATACGGGCAATATCAACCTGGTCGGGCTTACGCAGACGGGTATCGCGTTTGTTTAATATCATGTCCAGACTCAGTTGATCTGACTTACCCGCTAAAACCGCGACCAGTGATCGGCAACAATTTGTCCGTTCTCAATAACAAAGCGATAGTTGTACTGATCAATTTTATAGAACCACACTTCGCGTTTAATATAGACAACGCCACCAAATGCACGGGTTTGAATAGGCCCCAGATCCGTTCGCGCAGTGGGCTGACCTAAATTGGCGATCAGTTTATCTGAAAGATCACCTTTGGAAATGATATTACCGTTGGGTGCACGAAAACCACTCAGCAGCATCACCGCAACAATAAGAAGCAGCAGCTTTTTCATGATAAAATCCTCCTTCTATTCAACTGGCTTTACTGGCTACCACTTTATACTGAAGAAAATTAATGCAGGCTGAACAGGTCAGCGAATTTTTATCGGTGTCAGATTCCTTCTGCTATCGTTCTGGAGTGGAATAATTACCACCTGCATTTCTTCACAGGAGAAGGATATTGAGAAGTAAAGGAAAAGCCTGTAAATTGACGTGCGAATTGATGGGGAATAACAGTAAAAAAACCGAATCCATTCCATCGTTCACTGATCTCTTCACAATAAAGAAATTCCAGAATGGACATCGTATCAACCATCATAATCTCATTGATTATCGGACTGATCGCAGGAGCAGGCGTCAATACGGATTTTATTCTTCCGGTCATGGCCTGTGCCGCAGTCGTTATCTATGCAACCAGAAACAAAGTCGCATCGGCGCCGGAAACACCCCATCAGTCCGGTTACTCAAAACAGAAAATTGATCCAGCAGAAAGCTGGTTGAGGAAGCTGCATTGAATCCCGGAATAGAACCTGATTACAAGGAGGCAACAAATATCCTGACAGCTTACCTGATACCGTATAACGGCAACATATACGACAGCAATGCCATTCAGGTGGATTCACAACAGAACCGTCGGTTACCTGAGCCGGAGTGATGCTTACAGCTTCCGTCACAAACTGACCATAAAGAATCTTTCCAGCCAGATAACCGCTTGCCGCGCAATCATCATCCGTGATAACAGGGTAACCGGCGAGTCTCCCA
>JBBTCY010000046.1:16891-24906 GCA_038043005.1 Pseudomonadota bacterium | reverse complement strand
CAATCATCTGCACCAGATAGCGACTGTCTCCGATCGCCACGCCCAATACGGTCGTGGATGATTCAGTTTCGTGCGCATTTTTTATCTGCTCAGCCAACGAATGTTGATATTCCTTTATACTCATCGTATTAGTTCAGGTTAGATTTGGATTTGGATTCGGCACAGACAGTATCATGCGCCTTTCCTGTTCACGGCAAATAAAATTTCTGTGAAACTTGGTCTGCTTTTATAATCCTGTCTCTACATTCTGCCAGAAGGTACTTGCCACGCTGCCTTTACATTGGCACGGTCTTAAAATAATTCGCTTAAATCCTTAAAACACTGTAAATCGCAGAATTCAACTTGTTATACTTGTCATGATTGAGCAAAGTGCCATTGCTTATTCGTTACAAGTTTATTTTACTGTATTATCAGATACAAAATTAATGAATTCTCAGGGGTAAACTAAATGAAAAATTTTAATCCATATTGTCTCTCACTTATTTTATTCCTCCCCCTTATAGCTGGCTGTGTGCCTATGTTTGCAATTGGCACGGCGGCAGGAACCGGTGTTTATATTTCAGAAGACCGCAGAACCAGCGGTATATTTATTGAAGATGAGGCGATTGAATTAAAGAGTGCACGTCGGATTAACCAGCAACTGGGCGATCAGGTTCATATCAATGTCACCAGCTTTAACCGCAATGTGCTGCTCACCGGGGAAGCGCCCACTGCGACGATGAAAGCCGATGCCGAGAAACTGGTCATGAGTGTCGATAATGTGCGCAAAATCTTCAACGAAATTGCTGTAGCCGGAAATACTTCTCTCGCAACACGCAGCAATGATTCTCTGATCACATCCAAGGTCAAAGGACGATTTCTCAGTGCCCGCAAGTTTCAGATTAACCATATCAAGATCGTAACCGAAAACAGCATTGTCTATTTGATGGGTATGGTCACTCGACAAGAGGCTGACAGCGCCGCAGAGATCGCCAGTTCAACCTCTGGTGTCGCCCGTGTTGTAAAAGTCTTCGAATATCTGAATTAATCCTTCCTGATACGGAATGGCATGTTACCCGCCAAGCTGCTAGCTGATCTGCATGCAGCCTTTCCACCGGATCGTTTTTATACCGATCCGGTCGATTGCTATGCGTATGCTTATGATAACAGTCGGAAGATCTTCCCACCCGAGGCCGTTCTTTTTCCTCTAACCACGCAGGAAATACAATTCATTATTGCTTTGTGTAATCAACACAGCATTCCTCTGATTCCGCGCGGCCGTGGAACCGGTACGGCCGGTGGCAGCTTGCCTGAATTGGGTGGTATCGCATTATCCTGTGAGCGCATGCTTAACATCGTGTCGATTGACCCCGCGAACCGGGTCATTGTGACTGAACCCGGTGTATTGAATCAAGCTGTTCAGGATGCTGCCAAACCACATGGCTTTTTCTGGCCGCCCGATCCTTCCAGCGCCATGTTTTCCAGCGTTGGAGGAAATATAGCGACGGGGGCAGGTGGCCCTCATGCAGTCAAATACGGCACAACGCGGGAGCATGTTCTAGGACTCAAAGCTGTTACGGGGGCTGGCGATATCATTAAAACCGGCTGCTATACCACGAAAGGAGTGGTCGGCTACGATCTGACCCGTTTACTTATCGGTTCGGAAGGCACACTGGCCGTCATTACTGAAGCCACACTCAAACTTACCGCACTGCCCGGTACAGTCGCCGGTATTACCGCCTACTTTCAGGATGTCACCGGTTGTGCGGCCGCTATTGTGCGAATCATGGCTTTACCACAACTGCCAAGTGCCCTGGAATTTCTGGATGCCGGCTCATTAAATCTGGTTCGGAATCATTACCCGGATATGCTTCCGTATGATGCAAATGCCATGCTCATGATTGAAGTGGATGGTTCTTCCCATGAAGTTTCAGACGCTATCGCTGCAATCCTGTTCGCGTGCCGGTCGGATAAACTCATTCAGGCCTGCCAGGTTGACAATACGGCGTCCCTGTGGAAAGCCCGTAAAGCCTTATCACCTCTGCTGCGCGAAATTGCACCCAAGAAAATAAACGAGGATGTTGTTGTACCCGTTAGCTTATTACCTGAGTTTCTGTCCGGATTATCGCTGTTAAGCTCCCAATATCAACTGGCTAATGTTAATTTTGGTCATGCAGGGAATGGCAATATACATGTCAACCTATTGATCAATCCGGACGATTCGGATGAATTAAAGCGTGCGGAAAAATGCTTGAATGAAATATTTGATCTGGTTATCAGGCTGAACGGCACCTTATCTGGCGAACATGGGATTGGTAGCGAGAAACGCGCTTTTATCGGTAAGGAAATTGATGCGGCTACACTGGATTTAATGAAAAATATCAAACGGGTTTTTGATCCCAACAATATTCTCAATCCTGGGAAGATTTTCCCATAGACGCATGTCACGTCATTGAAGCAATCAAGGGAAAAACATCTGAATCTGCGTTCTAAATATCAACCGGATACACCTTTAGCCAATATTCCGAACGCAGACTGTCTGCATCAGATCATTTGATCTGATTAGAGACGAATATAATGATCAACCAGCAATGCGACAAACAGAAGAGCCAGATAAAGAATTGAGAATCTGAAGGCTTTCCGTGCAAGCTGGTCGCTGTAGTTCCGATAAATTTCTATCGCATAATACATAAAAATACCATCCAGTATCACTGCACTGGCCAGGTATATATGACCGCTCATTTGTGTCAGATAAGGCAACACGGTCACAATACATAATATGATCGTATAAAGCAGTACATGCAGGCGCGTAAATTGGTCACCATGCGTCACTGGAAGCATTGGCATGCCGATCGCCGCATATTCTGTCTTGCGATAGAGTGCTAATGCCCAGAAGTGCGGCGGAGTCCATGCAAAGATGATTAAAAAGAGCAATAGTGCATCTGCTGTAATTTCACCCGTCACTGCTGTCCAGCCCAATATGGGCGGCATTGCGCCGGATGCACCACCAATCACGATATTCTGGGGTGTCAGCGGCTTTAGTATAATGGTATAAATTATCGCGTACCCGACGAAGGTTGCCAGCGTCAGCCACATCGTCAGTGGATTAACCAGTTGATATAGAATAGCCAGGCCAATTCCACCAACAATTGACAAGAAAAATAGTGTTTCGGGAACACTTACTTTTCCCTGCGGTAAAGGCCGACCTTTTGTACGTGCCATTACTGCATCCATTTTTTGTTCGACCAGACAGTTTAAAGCAGCGGCCGCGCCGGCAACCAGTGCTATACCGATAGTTCCAAAAATCAAGCTATCGAGCGGTACAACACCAGGTATAGATAAAAACATACCGATGACTGCTGTAAAAACAATCAACGATACAACACGTGGCTTGGTTAACCGATAAAATTGATTGATACGCGATGCGGTTTCTTGCCAAGCTATGCTTGTAGCCATACTCTTGACCTCCTCTATTCGTACTTTGTTCTTAATAAGTTGCGATCTTTAATGGATCGCATCAGCTGCTCAGTTCGTTGCCTAATGTTCTACCTGAGATACGTGCAACAAGCGTTTTATATCTTTTCCCATTTTGGTCGGGTCCAGATTCTCTGGAAAACGCATCATCAGATTTCCCAATGGATCAATTAAATATATATGCTTCGTTTGTGTTTCATTCGACGGAATCATTGTCAGTAATTCACTGTCTTTTGCGCTGATAAAATAAGTACCATCATATTTCTCAACCAGAGCCGGATCCGGTCTGACATCATCATTGATCAGCCAGAGTCGTTCGATACGATGTTTCTCCGTGTTTTGTACTAACCGCACCTGGCGCATATGAAAAAGTTTTAACTGGCATACTTCATCACAATTCCCGGAATCCACCGTAACGAGTATCCACTTTCCATGTAAATCTTTTATTCTGAAAATTGTGTTATCACTTTGATTTGACCCTTTACCTGACAATTTCTGAACAGTCAGGAGTTCACCATAGTTTGTTGCTTCAGGTTTGTAATCCATGAAATACAACAGATATGACACCACTACTGGTGAACACATCAGTATCAACAGTATCAGAAACTTGCGTCTATTCGATTTTTGTATTTTCTCGTCTAACATTTAATGCCAGAAAAATGATTATTGTTGTTATTGCCAGTGAAAACCACTGAAATGCATAACTTATATTTTTAGTAGATCCAGAATCAGGCCTATCCCATTCTCGAACCAAGCCATCTTCTATTTTATCCTTCTGCAACACTATAATCGGCTGTAGTTCCAGTTTGGTTACTTCATGAAATCGCTGTAGATTAAAGTTTCCCCAAACGGGTCCATCAATGACTTGACTGGACAGTTCCAGAGTTCTTATTTGAGGTGATACAACGATTCCTGTTACTTTTACTTCACCTTCTGTTTCAGGCACATCTGGTAAAATAGCACGATCCAGACCGGTTGGAACCCAACCCCTATTAATCACTACATGCAGAGAACTGTTCAATAATCTGATTGGTGTCAAAATATGATAACCAGCTCTGCCTTTATTGGATTTATTATCCAGATATATCGTATGAGTATGTTGATATTCACCTTTCAACTCAACTTCCCGATATAGATATTCTTCAAGTTTAATCAGGCTACCCGGCAATGTAATGATCGGTTGCTTAGCAAGATAATCAAGCCGTTCCTGTCGCGCATTCTTCTCATCTGCACGAGAAAGCTGCCATTTTCCAAGCAACACAAATACCATAAAAAACACAACTGTTACAAGGATAGCCCACAACTTCGGTTTAAAACGGTACCCCAATAAAATCATTTTTGTCTCTATGCTGGATTGTTTACAGATAGTGCTTCTTATTAGCAGATTAAGTTCATCTATCAGATAGACAACTTCACAGACAATTTAAGAACTTTTGAGTTACTTAATTCTAATTAGGAAAGATTCCAGCTTTTACCTACATTAACAATTATTTTGTCAATGTTACTTTCGATGTAAAAACTGGAATCTTTATATAACCAACTTCCAATAACTTCTATTTATAATAGATAAACAAATATAAACAGACCAAGCCATACCACGTCAACAAAGTGCCAGTACCATGCAACACCCTCGAATCCGAAATGATTCTCCGGTGTAAAATGACCTGCCGCTGATCGGAAATATATCACCAGCAACATGATGGTACCCAAGGTAACATGGAATCCATGAAAGCCAGTTAACATAAAGAATGTAGAGCCGTATGCACCACTGGATATTTTCAAGTTTAACTCATTGACTGCATGAACATACTCATACGCCTGCAAACCTAAAAATAAAGATCCCAGAAAAATAGTTGCCAACAGCCATTTCTTCAATCCATCACGTCTGTTTTCTTTCAACGCCCAATGTGCCAGCGTACAGGTAACGCCTGAGGTTAACAGCAATAATGTATTAATTGCTGGAAGCCCCCATGCACCCATCGGTGTAAACTGTTCAGTGATTCCTGGACCAGCAGTTGGCCAGCCACCCGAATACGATGGCCACATGTTACTGCCTAATACAGTACTCTCTTCAGCCAACCAGGGCACTGACAATACCCGCATATAAAACAGTGCACCAAAAAATCCTGCAAAAAACATCACTTCTGAGAATATAAACCAGCTCATTCCCCAACGGAATGATTTATCAACCTGTTTGTTAAATTTTCCAGACTCACTTTCTCTGGCCACTGTACCAAACCAGCCAAAAAGCATATAAAAAAGAATTGCAAAACCTAACGCAACTGAATAATAGCCATACTCAATCTTATTCATGGTCATTGCTGCACCAAATGCTAAGAATAGCAGGGCTGTAGATCCTACAATCGGCCATCCTGATGGAGCTGGCACATAATAATGACTGGACTCTTGACTCATTCCTTCCTCCTACTGATTATTAATTCAATTTTTAACCGACAACCAACTTAACAAGTAACAATACACCTATTACAAAAAGTGCGCCTCCAATGAGGCCTCCAATAATTACTTGTACTGGTTTAAGTGTCTCCGCATCATATTCATGCGCATTTTTATTTCGTATTCCAACAAATGCTGACAATACTGCTTTCGCCACCTGAAGGACTGGTACATTCGCCGATTTTTCAGTGTTCTTATTCAATCTTAATCCCCTTTTATCACTACTTAGTTACTTCGTGTACTGCCTGGTAATTCAAAGAAAGTATATGAAATAGTTACTGTATTTATATCAGCAGGCAATCCCGCATCAATAACAAACTGCACCGGCATCTGTCTGGTTTCATTTGGTTTAAGTACTTGCTTTGTGAAACAGAAACACTCAAATTTCTTTAAATACTTTTCAAGTAATCGCGGACTGTAACTTGGAATTGCTTGTCCGTTCATTTCTTGGTCCGAATTATTTTTAATTTCATACATCACATCAACTGTTTGTCCAGGATGGATACGAGCACTGGTTTTCAATGGTTTGAAATGCCAAGGTAAGCCTCTTGTATTGGCATCAAACTCTACTGTTATCCAACGACTCGTATCAACCTGATTTTCCTTGGCAAGCACGGCAGGCTGAAGCAAGTTATTAACTCCAGTTACTTCACAGAATTTTTCATAGAATGGTACTAAAGCAAACCCAAAACAAAACATCACCACTGTGAAAATAAGCAATTTTCGCAGTATAACTATATTTGTGATGGAGTTACCTTTTATCATTCTTTTAAGAAAAATGCTGTTAAATAAATTGCCACGACTAACATCAACAGAAAAATTCCTGTCTTACCTTTGCCTTTACCGCGCTTTAAATCACCATCGTCTTGTGACATATAATTCTTCTGCTTACTTAATAACTGGCGGTGTTTCAAAACTATGGTATGGCGCTGGTGTTGGTAAAGCTGTCCATTCCAGTGTAGTAGCACCTTCCCATGGTTTCTGTGGTGACTTCTCTCCACTACGAATACATTTAATCACGATGTAGAGGAAAAGAAGCTGCGTCATTCCAAAACCAAACCCGCCAATACTTGAAACCATATTGAAATCAGCAAACTGTAACGCATAGTCTGGAATTCTTCGTGGCATACCGGCTAATCCCAAGAAATGCTGAACAAAGAATGTCAAATTAAAGAAGAACATCGATAACCAGAAATGCCATTTACCCAGCGTTTCATCGTACATATTGCCAGACCATTTTGGTAACCAGTAGTATACGCCAGCAAAAATTGAGAATAGCGCACCCGATACCAGCACATAATGGAAATGTGCAATCACGTAGTAAGATTCCTGTATTTGCACATCCAGAGGAACAATTGCACAAATCACGCCACTGAATCCGCCAATTACGAACAGGAAAATAAACCCTATTGCAAACAACATTGGTGTTTCAAATGTCATCGAACCGCGCCACATTGTCGCTGTCCAGTTAAATACTTTAACGCCAGTTGGCACAGCAATCAGCATCGTTGCGTACATGAAGAATAACTGGCCTACGACTGGCATACCCACTGTGAACATATGGTGAGCCCAGACGAAGCATGACAGAATCGCTATGGATGCTGTTGCATAAACCATTGAAGAATAACCGAACAATGGTTTGCGTGAAAATGTCGGAATCACTTCAGACACAATTCCAAATGCTGGCAGAATCATGATATAAACTTCAGGATGACCAAAGAACCAGAATATATGCTGGAACAGAACAGGATCACCACCACCGGCTGCATTAAAGAAGCTTGTTCCAAAATGACGGTCTGTCAACAGCATTGTTACTGTCGCTGCCAGCACTGGCATTACCAAAACAAGCAAATATGCCGTAATCAGCCATGTCCAAACAAACATTGGCATTTTCATCAATGACATGCCAGGTGCACGCATATTGAGAATAGTGGTAATGATGTTAATTGAACCCATAATCGAGGAAGCACCCAGAATATGAACTGCAAATATCATCATATCTACACCCAAACCACCTTGTGTTGAGAGTGGCGGATAGAATGTCCAGCCACCTGCTGCTGCTCCACCCGGTACAAAGAATGAGCTAACCAGCAGAGATGCGGCTACGG
>JBBTCY010000046.1:0-16881 GCA_038043005.1 Pseudomonadota bacterium | reverse complement strand
TACGGGCAACAACCAGAAGCTCCAGTTATTCATCCGTGCAAAAGCCATATCAGGCGCACCAACCATCATCGGCACCTGCCAGTTCGCAAAACCAACGAAGGCAGGCATAATGGCACCAAACACCATTATCAGTCCGTGCAACGTTGTAAATGAGTTAAATAATTCAGGCTCCAGAATCTGTATACCTGGCTGGAACAACTCAGCTCGGATACCTAGTGCCAATACACCACCTACCAGAAACATTGTAAAACTAAACCATAAATACAAAGTACCTATATCTTTATGATTAGTCGTTTTTACCCAGCGCATTATGCCACTAGGATGATGGTCATCATGTCCGTGACTGTGAACGTCACCATGTACTGCTGCCATAATTTTATCTCCTAAATACTTATTTTCTGAACTCGTTAATTCTAGAGTTAATTACTATATACTCCAGACACTACGCTTGCGGGAAGTTTTTATAATGACACTTAACGTGAAAATTATTAAACCTTATTATTAATTTCTGCCGCAGCTGATTTTTCTCGCTGCTGGGCAACCCACTTCGCATACTCACCAGCTTCCATTGCTTCAACCACTATCGGCATAAATCCGTGATCTTTACCGCACAACTCAGCACACTGACCACGATAAATACCTGGGTTATCGGCTGTAAACCAAGTATCCCGAATAAAACCAGGAATAGCATCCTGCTTAACTCCAAGCGCGGGCACCCACCAGGCATGAATCACATCATTTGCCGTGATAATCACACGAACCTTCTTACCTACCGGCACAACCACCCGGTTATCCACTTCCAGCAAATAATTTTCACCTTTAGGGGCTTTATTCATTATTTGTGCCTGAGGTGTTGACAATTTACTATAGAAACTAATACCTTCGCCTTCGCCCTGAAGATAGTCATAGCCCCACATCCATTGATAACCCGTTGCCTTGATAGTGATATCCGGGCTGGAAGTATCTTTCATTGCTATCACTGTTTTGGTTGCCGGCAATGCCATTGCCACCAATATGATACAAGGAATAACGGTCCAGATAATTTCTACTGTCGTACTATGATGAAAGCTTGCTGCTTTATAGCCAACTGACTTGCGGTGTTTTAGTATGGAATAAAACATAACACCGAACACAGCAATGAAAATAGCCAAACAAATCCACAACAGCGTTATATGCTGATCGTAGATGTCTTGAGCAATTACGCTCTGAGGCTCAGGAAAGTTATACTTAGACCCCACAGCCATGCTCGAGTACAAAGCGAGAGCAGATACCCCCGCCAGGGTTACTACTGATTTACTACTCATATTTCCCCCCACATGATTACTAATTTTACCGATTTCCGGTACGACCTATAACGTTATAAACCTGAACAACCTTTCTGCTCAACCAGTTTCTGAAATCAGTCATACACCAGAATCCTGTTTTATTCAAAAGAACCACATTACTATTTGTCACTAAATTCCTAGACTGAATTCCCTATTTCTCCGAAACTTAGATTTTTTAGTTATAGAACTCTTCTACATGCTAACAAATCGAGTGGAAATTCTAGCACGCCCCAGTTGCGCTAACAAGGAAAAATCATGATTTTTATAGCAATATTCCCCTATTTATAAAATGGTAATGTCTACATTTTCACTTTGAGAATACCCTTTCCTAAGATAGGAAAGTTTTAAAAATATCCGGCTATGTGAGTCTACAGACAGAAATTCAGCAACCTCAAGCTGACAGATACCGACGAAAAAACTTCCACTCCCCGTCAGACTTCTCAGTGAGAGGATTGAAAGCATTCGGATTGGAGTAAACTTTCTGTAAAAAGAAATCATACCAGCTTGATTAGAAGCGTGATAAATAACACAACCATTATTATGGAGACAATGAAACCCATCCAATCTGATGATGATCCTTTAGGGCTGTTTTTCATTGCATCAGCAGCCCTGGGAAACAGGAGGACAATGAACATTATCAATGCCATTGCAGACACAATCTTCATCCAATCAAAATCTTCAAACATCTTATGAGCCCACTCATTCAAAAACAAAAGCCCCGGTGAAAGCCGGGGCTTTAAACAATCAATACAACTTTCAACAATTAATCATCATTACCCATAATGCCAAGAATCTGCAATAAGCTAATAAATATGTTGAATATCGTCATATACAATCCAATCGTCGCCAACACATAATTGGTTTCTCCACCATGAATAATACGGCTGGTATCGTACAGAATAAATCCGCTCATAATCATAATGACAACAGCAGATATCATCAACGACATCGCTGGTATGGCCAGGAAGATATTAGCCAGCGCAGCAACCAATACCAACAAGAAACCTACCATCAGAAAACCGCCCAGAAAGCTGAAGTCTTTGCCTGTAGCCAATGCGTAGGCAGATAACCCCATGAATATGATACCTGTCCCGCCCAATGATAGCATAATAATATTTCCGCCATTTGGCAAAGAAGCATACATACTCAGTATCGGTCCCAATCCAAACCCCAGCATACCTGTAATCAGAAAAACAATCCCAATCCCAGCAGGTGAGTTAGCAAAACGGGGTAATACAAACATGGCAATTACCATACCACCGATGACAGAGATCAGATAAGTCATTGGCGGCATGTTCATGAACATTGAAATCGCCGCTGTCAGACCACTAAATAGCAGCGTAAGCGATAGCAACATATATGTGTTACGCAATACTTTATTTGTCGCCAAAGCTGATGACGATCTTTGAGAGATTTCTGTGTAGTTTTGATTCATTATGAAATAACCTCCATTTAAATTAAATACCAAACCATTCTACAGAATAATACGACTGATGTATCCCACGTATAGTTCAAAGCATACCATGAAAATCCACCCTATCAATCTAAAGCAATCTATTCATTTTCCCCGACCATTAAACTCACCTCAGGCTGGGAAAACACCTGTCGATAAATAGCGATCACCGCGGTCACAGACAATAAATACGATAACAGCATTTTCGACCTGTGCAGAAATCCTGAGCACAACTGCCAGGGCACCACCTGATGAGATGCCTGAAAAAATACCTTCTTCGCATGCAAGCCGCCGCGTCATATCTTCTGCATCATGCTGAGATACATATAATAATTCATCAATCCGCTTCATGTCATAAATCCTGGGTAAATAAGCAGGCGACCACTTGCGTATGCCTGGAATCTGTGCACCTTCTTCGGGCTGCACGCCAATAACTTTGATAGTAGATTGCTGTTCCTTAAAAAATCTCGAGCAGCCCATAATTGTGCCGGTTGTACCCATACTACTGACAAAATGAGTAATTTTTCCATTTGTATCGCGCCAGATTTCTGGTGCCGTTCCCTCATAATGCGCCAGCGGATTATCGGGATTCGAGAATTGATCAAGAATCATTCCCTTTCCTTCATCCCGCATCTTTTCCGCCAGATCCCGCGCCTGCTCCATACCACCGGCTTTAGGCGTCAAAATGATTTCCGCTCCGTATGCACGCATGGATTGGCGACGCTCTATGCTCAGATTCTCCGGCATGATCAATGCCATCCGGTAACCCATAATCACAGCGGCCATTGCCAGCGCTATGCCGGTATTACCGCTGGTTGCTTCAATCAGTGTATCACCCGGCTTAATGTCACCACGCTTCTGTGCACGGGAAATCATTGACAATGCGGGTCGATCTTTAACCGAACCGGCAGGATTATTGCCCTCCAGTTTAGCAAGAATGATATTGTTCGTTGTTCCGGGCAGATGCTTAAGTCTTACCAGCGGGGTATTACCAACAAAATTTTCGAGAGTTTTATACATGAGATAAAGAGAGTTTTTCCATTGCTGCCAGATTAACATACATACTGATATCATTGAAACCAGGCCATCGCACCAATAAAAACTCCTCTCCCTGATAACTGGAGAGGAGTTTTTATTCTCAGTTGAATAGAACTGCATTGCAATACTGCAACACTGTTCTATTGCGGCTTTGCTACAGGTTCCTCAGTTTTTATCACTTCAATCGTAATACTGTCGCTGAGTTGCTTGACGGTACCTGGCCCGATACCATCCACCTTTTCCAGATCATCCTTGGAGGCAAAAGATCCATTCTTCTCACGATACTCGATAATGGCTTTTGCCTTGGCAGGACCGATACCCTGAAGAGATTCAAGCTCAGCCTGAGTCGCCGTATTAATATTGACAGCCGCATAGACAGCGCCGGTAAATGAAAATAGCAAGGTACTGACCAGAATCAGAAACAATTTATTCATACTATTTCTTCCTTATAAAAGACAAACACTGACAATGCAGAGCACTTAAACTCTTCAGTTTTTGTAAGTTAAAAAAACCTTTGTGCATTGCCCAATGAAAGTAATACACAAAGGTGCCAGTCTTATCGGACAGTTATATGAATTAATTGAGCAGATTTATGAAATAAATTACAGAACCCACGGTAATAAGGAAGAAACATCGTCGGCACACATTCTTATTACGCATTACGGAAACGCGAATGTTTTACAATCAGAATCGTCAGCAGGGGCAACACAAATCCAATCAGTGTGACGGCAACCAGCAATTGTCCCAATTCACTATAATCGGCTGGAACAGTCACCTGGCCGGATACCGAATCCTTTACTTCACGTGTCACTGCAAATATCTGGTTCATATACTTCGTTCCCAGTTGCGAGGCCGATAAAGCCAGATTGGTAAAGGATGCCATTACTGCAAAAAAAGTGGCTTTGAGTTTTTCCGGTGCGGAATTGGCGATCCATGCCAGCATTGGAATCATCGCAATCTGACCCAAAGGTGATTCCAGTGCTGTGTCAATCAGCGCAATAAAGCGGGCATCCACAACACCGCCAGTCAATGACGCTGTCCATTCATGCAAACCGAAATACATGCCAATAATCGGCATGGAAAGAAATGTGCCTGCCAGTGTCAGAAAACCTATGATATAGGCGATTGAACGTTCCGCCATGAAACGCCGGAAAATAAACATGCCTAATAATGTCAGTATCGCACCGACCAATGACAATATCGCCAGAAATTGTTGATCAAAGCCTAATTCATCAATCATCCACCAGGTAGAACCGGCGCCAGGTCCGGGAATTGCACGAAACACGAATACGAGAACAGCCGTTCCAACCAATACATTGCGCGCATCCGGCTCAAGCTCCCCGGTTAATCGCCACATTAAGAATATGACGATTGCCATGGAAATAACAAACACAACTTCTTCTCCACCCGGTATGCGACTTAATCCGACACCCAGCGACATCAGCGTAAAAGCAAGACCACCGCCCAGAATCCACCAATTGACCGGTGGCGGTTCTGAATGAACACCCAGCAATACGACAGCTTCCTGGCGACTATGGCCTTGTACAAGCAAACGGGCTATTTCACGTCGTTGCAGCCAGGAGGCAAAGACCACACCAAAAATAGAAACTACCGGAATGATTAAAGCCAATTGATACACGAATAAATATATCGCTTCTTTCTCAGCTTCCGGTAATGCACTTGCGTCACGCAATAAATATACATTTGCCAGCGATACCAGAACGCCGCCCCCGATAATGGCAACACGCCCCAGGGTTTGCATGGTGACATGCATTAACTTTCGCTTCTCCGGATCCAGTTTCTGGCCATTCTCATCAATGCGTGGCACTGCTTCAACCGTCATGGCATCGGCCACAACATCCTGCAACACATAGCCAATCGGTGCCAATAACACTGATATGACATACCAGATTTCAACAGGGGCTATCGCGATCATGGCTTCCGTATGCCCAAGCAGGCCGATCATGATCAGCAGACTCACCATGATCAGGCTCGCGCCCAGATACACAAGTAACCCTTTCCATCGCCACACCAGGTCAACCAGATGCCCCAGCGGCATCTTGAGTGCCCATGGCAGCATCATCCAGAATCCGAGCATCGCTAGGAACTCAGCAGATAACCCCAGTTTCTCTTTGACATAGAACGCACCAACAATTCCGGTTAGTCCAGAAATGCCGGCGGCCACATAAACCATCAAGGGTGGCATATAAGATAGCCGCATTTCACGCCCCAGAGACAGGATATTGGCACTAAACCATTGGCTGATAATTGACAGGAAACCGATTGATGGCAGTAAATTCTTCATGATTTTTTTGAATATCCAGCTTAATAAGAGTACTCATCTGAGCCATTCTTCGTCAGATTGAAGGCATTGTTCCTGCTTTTCTACATCTGCTTGGGCCGTGTACCGACAGTCACCTGAATCGATTTCTCCTGCTTGCTGCGTATTACTGTGACCGTGACTGATTTACCGGGAGGAATTGCTGCAACCAGATTGAGCATATCTGCCGAATTCTTTACAGGCTTACCTTCCACTGCGATCAGGATATCCCCTGGCCTGATCCCCGCCTTATCGGCAGGCCCCTCTTTGAGAACACTGGCAATCAGTGATCCCATCGGACTATCCAGATTAAATGACTCCGCCAGTTCCTGCGTCATATCCTGCATGCTGACACCCAACCAGCCCCGGATTACCCCGCCTGACTGAATAATCTGCTCCATAATCTGTTTGGCAACCTGTGCCGGTATGGCGAATCCGATACCCAGAGATCCTCCTGTACGGGAGTAAATCGCTGTATTGATACCGATCAGGTTACCGGATGTATCGGTTAACGCCCCCCCAGAATTACCCGGATTAATTGCTGCGTCCGTTTGAATAAAATCCTCAAAGGTATTAATCCCCACCTGACTTCGACTCAACGCTCCCACGATACCCATGGTAACACTTTGCCCTACTCCAAAGGGATTCCCCACGGCCAGCACGATATCACCGACCTTCACCTGTTCCGATTGACCAAACGTAATAGCCGGCAGATTTTCCAGTTCTATTTTCAGAACAGCCAGATCAGTCTCCGGATCCGAGCCAATCATTTTCGCTTTCGCCTTTCTACCGTCAACCAGCGCAATTTCCACTTCATCAGCCGCTTCCACAACATGATGATTGGTCAGAATATAGCCATTTGCACTCACAATCACACCCGATCCCAGACTGGATGCCTTGCGTGCTTTAGGTTCAAAACGTTCCCCAAAGAATTTCCTGAAAATGGGATCATCCATGAGTGGATGCGACAACTCTTTAGCTTCTTTACTGGTAAAAATATTGACGACCGACGGCATTGCCTGCCTGGCTGCTTTATAAAAGCTATCCGGTCTTTCTGCATTCACATCAGGCGCCGTTTCTCTAATTGTTACCAGCTCTCCCCGCGACTTCCATGGCAGCAATTCCGGCCGCAGTGTGGAAACAACAAAGAAAATAGCCAGCAATATGGTTGCCGTTTGTGCAAAAATTAACCAGAGCCTGTACATATCAGCGCATCAATCCAATATAAAATAACAACTATTCCACCATAATATAACTACCAGGGAAAAACCAATGCATCGAGATGCGCTTGAAAACCACCTGAATCAACTGCTCGACACTTCCCGCTTTCATGATTATTGCCCAAATGGACTGCAAGTGGAAGGGCGCGACAACATTCACACCATTGTAAGCGGTGTCACCGCCTCGCTCAATCTGCTGGAAGCCGCTGTTGCAGCCGGAGCAGATGCTGTTCTGGTGCATCATGGTTATTTCTGGCGCGGCGAAGATGCGCGCCTGACCGGCATGAAAGGTCGCCGCATCGCCACATTAATAAACCATGGCATTAATTTATTCGCTTACCATTTGCCTTTGGACGCGCACCCGGTACTGGGTAATAATGCGCAATTGGGCCATAAACTGGCATTAACCGAAACCGGTCGGTTTGGTGAACAAGAGATCGCTGTTCGGGGAGCATTAACCCACGCCATGACATTACACGCATTTGAAGAAAAAATATCGCTGGCACTTGCACGCAAACCCACGATAATCGGTGATCCAGAAAAATCCATTCAGCAGGTTGCATGGTGTACCGGGGCAGCACAAGGTTATTTTGAAGCAGCGATTCAACTGGGTGTCGATGCGTTTATCACCGGTGAAATCTCTGAGCAGAATGTCCATACTGCCCGTGAATCAGGTGTTGCATTCATTTCAGCAGGACATCATGCCACCGAGCGTTATGGCGTGCAGGCACTGGGTGAGTACCTTGCGCAAGCATTCGATATCAAACACCGGTTTATTGATATTGAAAATCCTGTATGACGATATCCCATTAAATTCCTTAAACGTTTCTCTTTTATTGTACTTGCAGGAAATCAAGGACCGTCCTGAAATCTAATCCTTATTTTTCTCGTCATCCTTTTTTTTACCCGAAAACATGGTCCACCATATAACAAAAATAAACAAACCCAGTGCTAAAGCTGATTCAATTGCGAGTACCCACATATTTTAAGGTTGCTGTATAGTTAAATAGACTATCACTCTAACTAAAATTTAGATGAAAAACCAATTAAGTTTCACGATATTTATTTTACTACTAGCGCTTACCGCATGTTCCACCAAAACACCCCCTCTTTCCGAGAAACCTGAGCAACCACCAGAATCCACCATTCCGGCGCCTGATAAATCAGCACCCATATCCATCCATAAACCAGTTGAATGGTCTGCGCTGACCGGCTGGCAGGATGATGACCTGTTACCGGCATGGAAAACCTTCATACAGAGTTGTACGGTCCTGAAGAAACAGCCACTGTGGCAGGAGACCTGCGCCACTGCCATTTCATTGCAACAACCGGATAAAATTACTGTCAGAAAATTCTTCGAAGCCCACTTTTTACCCCATCAAATTCTCAATGCAGATGGCACTGAAGAGGGATTAATCACCGGCTACTATGAACCGTTACTGAAAGGAAGCCGAAAGCCTTCTGAACGTTACCGCTACCCATTATATGCTGCGCCCGATCAGCTGCTCACTATCGATCTGGGAGCAGCTTACCCTGAATTGAAAGACCTACGTTTGCGTGGACGGCTAGACGGACGCAAAGTCGTTCCCTATTACAGCCGGGCTGAAATCATGGATAACCCAGCAATACTCAACGGTTATGAGCTGTTATGGGTCGAAGATGAAGTGGAGTCATTTTTCCTGCAAATACAGGGATCCGGCCGAGTCATGCTGGATAATGGCGAGGTACTGAAAATAGGTTACGCCGATCAAAATGGCCATCCTTATAATTCAGTCGGCAAGCTATTGGTTCAGCGCGGTGAATTACCGCTGGAAAAAGCATCCATGCAGGGAATCAAACAATGGGGAAAAGAAAATCCGGGCAAACTCCAGGAACTCCTGCAGCAGAATGCACGGTATGTTTTTTTCCGTGAATTGCCCAATGACCTGACAGGCCCAATCGGTGCGCTGGGCGTTCCCCTGACAGCCGGGCGAAGTATCGCTGTCGATCCGCGTTCAATCCCGCAAGGCGCACCTGTTTTTCTGGCAACAACCTGGCCAAATACCAGCAAACAATTAAGCCGTTTAATGATGGCACAGGATGTCGGCAGCGCGATCAAAGGGGGAATACGGGCTGATTTTTTCTGGGGATTTGGCACAGAAGCCGGTAATCAGGCAGGCAAGATGAAACAGAAAGGAAAAATGTGGATACTGATGCCACGCGGCTACACCTCGCCAGTACTGGCACAGCAATAAAAAAAGCCTGCCCGGGAAAATTCCGGCAGGCCTGTCATGAAACCACAGTGTTGATTATTTACTATCCTTATTCGCGCTTGCGTCTTTCAGTTTTTCTTCAATCGTTGCCATCGGGATCATGCCCCCCACGACGGAACCATCCGCAAAAATCAGCGTGGGTGTTCCCGTGACCTTGTTTTCCTGGCCGGATTTAAGCAAAGCTGTTAATGGTGTCTCACAATCCTTACCTGTTGGCGCCACCCCTCTGAGCATAAAATCATCCCAGGCTTTGTTTCTATTTTCGGAGCACCAGATTGTCTTGGAAAGCTCAGCCGATCCCCTGAGCACCGGATAGAGCAGAGTATAAATTGTAATATCGGTAACATTTACCAACTCTTTCTCCAACTGCTTGCAATAGGGGCAATTGGGATCTGTAAAGACAGCAAGCTGGCGTTTGCCATTGCCTTTAACCGTTTTGATTGCAAACTCCAGCGGCAGGGTATCCAGCGGCACACGACGCGCCGCCTTGATCTCCTGCAAGCGATCATTGGTCAGACTGGTTCTTGTTTTAGAATCAACTACATGACCAAAAAAGAAATAACTCGCTTTCTCATCGGTATAAAAAAGCTCCCCTCCCACGACCACTTCATACAGTCCCAGATAAGGCGTTTTCTTCAAACTGTCAATTTTAGTGTCAGGAAAATGTGGCTCAATTGCCTTCCTTAAGGATTTTTCATCAGCCCACGCTATGCCGGAAAAAAAGCAAAATATCAGGATTGAGAACAATAATTTTACGTGCATGACCACACTCCTCGTTTAAAAGTAAATTTAATTCAACGCATGCTGTATTAATCGATTTTTAATTAACGGCAATCGATTGGTTATTTCAATGCCCAGATTACGCAAGCGGATCACTGTTGGATGGGTATTGCAAAATAATTTCTGCAAGCCATCCGTCACTAATTCCAGCGCCAGGATATCCTCCTTGCGCGCAAGCTCATAACGACGTAACAACATAAAATCACCACAATCCGTCTGGAGACCGCGTGAATTGAGTATTGACGCAAGCTCACGTGCATCACGCAATCCCAGATTGACACCCTGGCCTGCCAGAGGATGAATCCCATGCGCTGCGTCTCCGATCAGTACCAGACGTGATTTGATCAACTGATTGACATGCACAAAATTCAGGGGAAAACCAACCGGTGGCGTAATCAACTGCAATTCGCCCAATCGATAGGACGATGCTTCCGCTACCTGCTGGCATAATTCAGTTGGTGGCAAATCACGCAACAATCCCGCGTGTGCTTCATCGGTCGACCAGACCATGGACACCCGCTTATCCGGCAGCGGCAGTAAGGCCAGAACGCCATCGCGCCTGAACCACTGATGGGCCACATTACGATGGGATTTTTCAGTCCTGAAATTTGCCACCAGTCCAATCTGGTTATAGGCATGGCGCGCAACTTCTATGCCCGCCTGCTGCCGCACCCATGAATTTACGCCATCGGCACCGACCACCAGCGCCGTTTGCAGTAACTGATCATTTTCCAGATGAACATCAACATGGGATTCATGCCAGACGATCGATGTGCACTTCGCCGGACTGAATACTGTTATGTTTTCATTCCCGGATTTAAGCTGCTCCCAGACAGCGGTTTGCAGCTGGCGATTCTCAATAATGAAAGCCAGCTCTGACGAACCAATTTCATAAGCACTGAAATTGATCTGTGCACTGTGGTCATCCCCCACCACCGCCATGTCATAAACAGGCGTGATACGGGATGCCGCCATTGACTGCCACACCCCCAGCTTTTGCAGAAAGGCTGCGCTGCCAGGACTGATCGCATAAACACGGCTATCCCAGCTATCATCTTCCGGCAATGGCACAGCCTTATTGGGCTCTATGAGTGCTATTTTCAAGCCACTGTCCTTTAGAGCAACCACCAGGCTCGCACCCACCAGCCCACCACCGATTACGATCATGTCGAATTTCATGCAGCCAATTATACAGCCGCTTTGTATTTAAAGGGTAATGCAAACTGTATTCAGTGCTTCCTTAACCTTTCTGAAATCTGAAATACGATCACAGCAGATGGTTATACCGCAGTCAGTGCCGGATAATCGGTATAGCCTGCCGGACCGGCAGTATAAAACGTGGCGGGATCGGGTGGATTTAACGGAGCACCTGCCTTGATGCGGACCGGCAAATCCGGGTTAGCCAGAAAATCGACGCCAAAAGCTATTGCATCAACTTTCCCCTCTTCGATATCCTGATTTGCTTCGGCAGCCCTGCGCCCCATATTGCCAATGAGAATACCTTTATAATGTTTGCGGATCGGTGTCTCGATGTCACCAGTCTGTTGCTGAAAAAGATCACCCCGTATGACATGAAGATAAACCAGATGGAATTCATTGAGATGACTGGCAAGCCATGTGGATAACCCGACTGGATCGCTGTCAATCATGCTGTTGAAGCTGTTGAGCGGTGAAATGCGCAACCCGACCCGATCACCGCCCCACACGGCGCTGACTGCTTCCACCACCTCGAGCATCAGACGCGCCCGATTCTCAATGGAACCGCCATACGGCCCTGTACGCTTGTTGGTGCCATCGCGCAAAAACTCATCCAGCAGGTAGCCGTTTGCGCCATGGATTTCGACGCCATCAAAACCCGCCATTCGGGCATTTTCAGTTGCCTTCCTGAATCCCGCAACAATCGCCGGCAGTTCATCATCCCGCAATACACGCGGCAAGACATATGGCTTCTTTCCCTCAGGCGTATGCACTTCACTACCGGTAATCGCTATCGCGCTGGGTGCAACCGGTTGAGCACCATGATTAAGCAGCGGATGGCACGCCCTGCCGCCATGCCAGAGTTGCAGAAAAATCCTGCCGCCCGCCGCATGCACCGCATCGGTCGTCTGCTGCCAGCCAGCGATCTGTTCGGCAGAATAAATTCCCGGCTCCATCCAGAATGCTGAATTACCTTCCATCACCATGGTTGCTTCTGCAATAATCAGACCGGCACTGGCTCTCTGTGCATAATATTCAGCCATCAATGCGGTCGGAATATGTTCGGCAGTCGTGCGGCAACGGGTCAATGGCGCCATGAAGATACGATTGGGCACTGTCAGCGCCCCCAGTTTCAATGGTGTAAATAACGATATCATCAAGCTGTTTCCCTGAAATTAAGCAATATTTGTTTTAGCGTGAAACAAACTAATTCCGCGTATAAACTCAAAAGCAGCCATCACCCCGATACAAAAATATTTACGGCACGAGTGGCAATTCTCTCTGCGGAGAAGCATTGATGACATGCATGGAATGGCTTGGCGCCAGTGTACTGATTTTCACCCCAAGCAATCGAAGTTTTTTATTGAGCCATACCCGACGCAAACATTCCCTCGCTGCACGGCGTATCAGGACGGGATCGTCAGTGTGCGCAGGCAGCGTAAAATCCCGTGTCACCGTATGGAAATCCTCGAAGCGCAGTTTAATGCTGACCGTGCGCCCAACATACCCCTTGCGTGTCAAATCCTCGACAACCTGCGCACACAGCGTAGTAAACGCTTCCGTCAGAGCAAGACGATCCTGACGGGGATGAAGGTCCCGTTCAAAAGTAGTTTCCCGGCTGATGGATTTTGGTTCTGCATCAGTGACGACCGGACGCTGATCAATGCCATGGGAAGCATCATGCAACCAGATTGAGTAACTGCGCCCGAAGTGGGTCTGGAGCAAATCCAGTTCAGCCTGTGCCAGTTCGGCAATGGTTGTAATGCCGAGCGAAGCAAGTTTCTGGCTCGCCTTCGGGCCGATGCCATTGATCTTGCGCACCGGCAATGGCCAGATCCGCTCAGGAACATCAGACATCCCCAGAATAATAAGCCCATCCGGCTTTTCCAGATCTGAACAGATTTTTGACAGCAATTTGTTGGGCGTGATGCCAATCGAACAGGACAACCCTGTATCGTCCTTCACCGCCTGTTTAATGCGTTTCGCAAGTGTCAGGGTCTCCTCCGGCAACTCGGTGAGATCAATGTATATTTCATCAATGCCCGAATCTTCAATCCGGGGTGTAATACCGGCAACGGCTGCCTTGAACAGACGCGAATAATGGCGGTAAATATCAAAATCAACGGGCAGCAGAATGGCATCCGGCGCCAGCTGCGCCGCTTTCATGACACCCATGCCGGAAGAGACACCAAACGCACGTGCTTCGTAAGTAGCGGTGGTGATCACCCCACGGCCGACATATTCGTGCAATCGATAAAAATGCGTGCTGCCATCCGCCCGCGCTATGGGCTCGTGCTCAGCCCGCCCGCCGATGACGACCGGCAAGCCACGTAATTCGGGATAACGCAACAGCTCAACCGATGCATAAAAGGCATCCATATCCAGATGAGCGATTCGGCGGGGG
This sequence comes from Pseudomonadota bacterium, assembly GCA_038043005.1. Classification (GTDB taxonomy): domain Bacteria; phylum Pseudomonadota; class Gammaproteobacteria; order Burkholderiales; family Nitrosomonadaceae; genus Nitrosomonas. The sequence continues at coordinate 2,892 of JBBTCY010000046.1, read as the reverse complement.
TGCATGTTCATTAATAGCAGCGATTTCCAGGCTACCGGGCAAAGCAGTGTATAAGGATTGTGATAAATTACACCATAAGCCAAACAAAAAGAAGGAAATACCTTGCGCTGGACAGTCTATATGCTCAAATGTATCGATGGAAGCCTCTATACCGGCATTACAACGGACCTGACACGCCGGATCAAAGCCCACCAAGAAGGTAAAGGCGCACGATATACCCATGGCCGCGGACCATTCCAGCTTGTGTACCAGGAATACCATGAGAATAGAGCCGATGCCTCAAAAAGAGAAATGGCAATCAAATCGCTATCACGCACCCAGAAACTGGTATTAATTACGGCCCGCGCAGAAGATCACCCATCGCTGATAAGCGCTAATGCACTTACCAACGATGGGATTTGACCAAAACGGATAGGTTACTGAAAACCGTTTCCGAGACAATCGCTGCTGCGGTATTAACAGCGCAACAGCTTTTCAACAGTCTGGACTATCAATGCGTATGTGCGATGGGGTTGTTCACTATTTCCTCAACTTCCATCATACCCAGATCCTCATGATCCAGAATATGGCAGTGCACGACAAATTTACCGATGTAGTCCCGATACTGGGTATAAACATTGGTAACGGTCGGCCCTTGCACCAGCAGCGTATCTTTCCACACTCGCTGATCCAAACCATTCGGTCCTTTTCGCGTCCACTGGAACGGATTAACGTGGATATGAAAAATATGCGGCAAGGGAGGTATGGCATTAGGCACGCCTGCCGGATCACCCACAGTCGTCAGTGACCACATGTCAACCGCATTGAGTTCCAGTTGACGCATATGATCCGGATTAAAAGCACGGTAATTAACCTGGAAATAATTTTTCTTGCCTTGCATATCCGTACCCAGCTTGAAAGCAACTTCCTGTACACCCAGCGCCTTCTTACTCAGGTCTTCATTGCCAAAAGGAGCCAGTGGAGCCATTTCCGCACTGGTCGGCAAGGCCATGTCATCCGTCTCATCAACTACTTTCAGAATGGCCAGTAAATTCTCAGGCTCATCGACTTGTCGCAAGGATTTCTGGCTCGAAACAGCCTGATCGATAATTCGATAACTTCCAGATTTCATACTGGCTTTAATCAGGATATCACTCCGATAACCAGGCTGCAGGTCGATTGGTGTGCCCGCTTTCCATGTATCAACGCGCCCCAGGTAATTTCCATCCAGCGCAATTTCATGCAAATCGTGGCCTTCAACCACAAACGCGATGGATTCACGGAAGGCGGTATCAATCAACCGCCAGCGCTGCACTTCTCCACGTTTCATGGTAATAACGGGAACGATCTGCCCATTGATGGTGATATGACGGCGCGAACACGACCAGGTATCCTTATTGCCCGCTTCGCTGCAATCTTTAGGTGTGGGATTGGATGGACTGGGAAAAAGACTGGTAATATTGTTGATCTCTCCCTTCTGATCATACAAAATGGTTTGCAGAACAAATATCTTTTCATTGGCATTCGCAGCAAGTAACGCTTTCGGTGCAACCTCCGGATCATCTTCAATCACCAGAGCCCCTGCCATCCCGCTGCCAACCTGAATCGCCGTGGATCCGTGCGCATGGGCATGATACCAGTACGACCCAATGGGGTGGGTCTGCGGCAATTTCACTTCATACAGAAGTCCGCTTTGTGGTGGAATATCAAGTAATACATTATCACTATTGCCGGTCGGTGAAACGTGCAGCCCGTGATAATGCATATTGGTAGTGTTGAAAGAAGCTGGTGTGGTATCAAGATAGGCATTCCGGTTTTCCTGATCGAACTGGCCCCGGATCTCGTTGGGAGATTCTGTCGGGAGCTTATTGTTAAGGGCCAGATTAATCACATCACCGGGCTTGACGCGTAATGTCGGGCCAACCAGCTGGCCATTGTAGGTGCGCAATTTTACCGGACATCCGGCGATGCTGGTCGTTTTTGGCTCGGTAAACTGTACGGCGAAAACAGTATCCAGCCTGCCATTTTGTGCGCGTATGTCAGGAGGATTCCGAAATGGCTGATTGCCGTATTTATCAATATCAATCGGCTTGTAGGCACAGCCTGGATTAATATTTACTGCCAACACGGATGAGCTGCCGAGAATCAGTGCCAATACAACCGACACGTTGAATACATTACCTTTCCACTGATTGTGCATGGTTTTCCCTTTTCTTGAAATAATTTAATTTTAAACAGGCTCAAACATTACAATTCATTCTAGAAAACAGAATGCTGAATATCGTACTGAAGCACTTGTCGTCAAAATCACTGAAGATCCTGCCTTGCAGCAAGGTCTTCAGATTATCTCAGCCGCTTATCCTCTGCCTGACATGGAATTGACCGGATAAAATGGATTAATTCATTGAATTCGCTCAAAGAGCGCTGTGCAGCATACACAGTTTACCAATACGCCAAATAGCCTTATTTTTTATATGTGGCTTTTATTACACACCGGAAATTAATACTATCGCGCCAATCCAGGGTTAATATATTGAACACATGATCGATATCGCAGAATTTTGAATACAACATGACACCTGCCAGAACACCACACTGCCCATGCGGCAACAGCCCACAATACAACAATTGTTGTGGCCGCTATCTGGATAACAGCGAAAAACCGGCCACGGCAGAATTACTCATGCGCTCACGCTACACGGCTTATACACAGGATCGCGAAGACTATCTGCTGGCAACCTGGCACCACAGCACACGCCCCACTTCATTGGAACTATCAAACAAACCCCGTAACCAGTGGCTGGGATTAACTGTAAAACACCATGACCAATCAGGCTCAGATCACGCCACCGTTGAATTTGTAGCCCGTTATAAAATCAATGGCCGCGCTTACCGTCTGCATGAAATCAGCCG
>JBBTCY010000045.1:0-8082 GCA_038043005.1 Pseudomonadota bacterium | reverse complement strand
AAGGAAGGTTAGCGATGGATTGTCCTTCCATCTGAGTGATACGAAACTTGTCAGCAGTGTCGATATGAGGCCGCAAATAGTCGGGTCCCATGGCACAGCCTGCTGTCAGCAGGCTCGAAAGTAACAATAATGCGTGAATCCAGCAGCTATAACAGCCTTTCTTCCTTAATGGATCAATCGTTAGCAACACTTCATCAGACCTAGATGACATATCAATCCATTTAATAAAATATGCAGCTAAATCAACCCATAATCACCTAATAAGGAATTGCAGGCATGTCGAATTCATATCGTGAAATATTGCTTATACGAATGGGTCATTCAGGTTTTTGTTTCAGGAATCCCATGATCCTTTCGACTTCCCGCTCAACTTCGTTTTCCGGGTGATTTTGTTTTTTCAGTTCGGTTCGGATGATGAAAGCCATTTCCAGAATCAATAAATCCATGGTGTTTTTGTCGCCTTTTTGCATGGCAGTCTGATACTCCCTCTGGAATCGATTAATGGCCGGCATGAGCGTGTCATTGTTCGCGTCGATTTTGGACAGGAGCGATTGCAGTTCAAACTTCAGGTTGCTGGATATCGCAGGTTGCTGAGCGTGTGGATCAGGCTCAGGTTCATAGGGAAGGTACTTCGGCAGATGAACAGATATCATAATCAGTGTGATACCGGAGCCTACTGAAATCAATACAAACTGCCAGAGCTTATATTCTTTTCCAAATAATCTGATGGTTTTTATTTTTTTTGCACCAAGCCAGGCTTGGATGAATATACCTACCAGAAAAGAAAGGGTGCCAAGTGACATAATGGTTGGTATGATCGGATGCACGGTAAATTACTCCTAAAGTCTTATCTTGAATTCGTTATTTTTCAGTACATTGCTTGAATAGTATGATTGTTTTTAAGTCGGCAATCGTTAGCAGCTGCATATTTTAGCCTAAAATGACAGGCGATCATTATTTGTTTGATAGATTAATGGCTGCAATTTGATTAAGCAAGTCCGGTACAAAATTTCTTGAGGATCGGCAGGGTATAATCGCCGATAGTCAATATCTGAAGGGGCTTTCTGTATGGAAAACAGTCAGCCCCGATTATTTTAACGCGGTGGTGGCGGTGGTGGATTGCCCGGTGGTGGCGGAGGCGGTATGAAGTTGGGGGGCGGTGTGGAAATGTTCCGGCGCCCGCCATCATTGCCGACAGGGGAACCGCCGGTGATTCTGCCGGATATGGGAACCCGATGTCCTTTTGCATACATGCACTGGATATAGCTGTTATCGTATCGCTGCTGGGCGGCATAACCGGAAACTCTGGCAGAACCCGATCCGACCAGTCCACCCGCCAGGAGACCCGTACCAGCGCCAATCGCAGCACCCCGGCCGCCGCCCAGGGCGGCACCTGCAATGGCACCCAGGCCAGCGCCGATGGCGGCATTTTCTATACCGCTCGACCGGGAAGATTGCTGGGCTGTCGTGCCACCGACCTGTTCGTGAGCATATTCCCGGCAATCGTACTCATCATAGCGGAATTGCTCAAAGCTTTTGCCCCCGCCCGGCAATACCATGACGCTGGGCCCCGTGGGTATCGTGACACATGCCGTCAGGCTGCCGGCGATCAGTATGATGAATAATCTTTTTATTATTAACATGGTGTTCTCGCTTGGTTATTGTGAGAGGGGTTGCGGAGCAACTTGTAACCAGCCGCTGGGGCATTCCCCGATAGCTGGATAATAGCCTTCCGGGTTCTGGCAATAATACCAGTAGCGGGTTGGTGACTGATTGGATCCGGATTCTTTCTGCTGTATATAGACTGGCAGCTGTGAAGGGGTTGCCACGGCGGGAGGGTAGGCGTAATAAGGCCGGAAGAACGGATCGCCATAGTAGGGGTAAGAGCGGTATCCGTAGAAGCCTGATCCGATAAAGCCCGGATTGTAGTAGCCTCCCCAGAGCCCAGGGCCATAGTAACCGCCCCAGCCACCCAGAAACCACGGATCATAATAGCCAACTCCGAACATCAGGTGATTATGATCCCAGTGATGATGTCCATGATCCCAATGCGAGTGGCCGTCGCCATCTCCGCTATTGTCACCGGCATCTCCTCCATCTCCTCCATCTCCTCCGCCATCCCCGCCTTCAGCCAGAACTGAATGGCTCGATATCAACGTGAGCAGTGACAGCGTGACATATATCCATTTTATATTTTTCATATAAACGCTATTGTGATCCGATTCTGCAATGTTACTTAAAAAATGATTCGACATGGCTTGAATTCCATAAGTTTCCACGATTGTGTCGCATAAATTCCAGGTGGAGATCCTGTACAAATTGATTACCCGCTGCCCAATCTGCCTTGAAAGAAGGTATCATATTGGCACAAATTACCGTCGATAACTTTCAGGAGTGCCGGTGAATTTAATACATTTATTTATATTTGAGGAGAGACAGAATGTCAAAAAAACACCCGGTTATCGCCGTTACCGGATCTTCAGGGGCGGGTACTTCAACAGTAAAAAGCAGTTTTGAACATATTTTTCGCCGTGAGAATCTGAAAGCTGCAATCGTGGAAGGTGACAGTTTTCATCGCTACGATCGCGAATCGATGAAAGTGGCCGTGGCGGAATCGGAAAAAGGCGGTGGGCGTCCAATCAGTCATTTTGGGCCTGAAGCCAATGAGTTCGAGAAGCTGGAAGCGCTTTTCAGGGAATATGGGGAAAGTGGTGGCGGCCAGACCCGTTTGTATCTTCATAACGATGAAGAAGCAAAGCCCTGGCAGCAGAAAGCAGGCACATTCACGCCCTGGTCACAGATTGCGTCGGGATCCGATCTGCTGTTTTATGAAGGATTGCATGGCGGCGTGAAGAGTGATACCGCAGATGTTGCAAAGTATGTCGACTTGCTGGTGGGGGTAGTGCCGATTGTTAATCTGGAATGGATCCAGAAAATTTTCCGCGATACAAATGCACGCGGTTATTCACCAGAAGCAGTTACACACACCATCTTGCGTCGGATGCATGATTATGTGCATTACATCACACCGCAGTTTTCACGCACCCATATCAACTTTCAACGGGTGCCCACGGTTGATACGTCCAATCCATTTATTTCCCGTGAGATCCCGACGCTGGATGAAAGTATGGTTGTGATCCGTTTCAGTGATCCGGTCAGGGTTGATTTTCCACTTTTACTGAGCATGATTCATGATTCTTTTATGTCGCGCCCCAATACGATCGTTGTGCCAGGCGGCAAGATGGGCATGGCCATTGAATTGATCCTGACGCCACTGATATTGGAAATTGTCGGTAAAAGCAAAGCATAGGTTTTTCCAATAAACAGAACAACCGGTTAATTTCTGGATCAGGATCAAGTACAAATACTCTGATCTGATTCAGAATTAATCAGCAAAGGATACTCTAAAGCCGGTTTCATTCTGTATGCTTTGCCTTATGCTGTATCGGAAGAAGTCATGTTGTCTCCTTCTGCGCAGTCATCATATTTAAATATCTGGCACATGTCTTCCCTATTATCTGATCTTAATCCCCCTCAACTCGAAGCCATCACATTGCCACACCAATCGGCACTGGTGCTGGCTGGTGCCGGCAGCGGCAAAACGCGCGTGCTGACGACGCGTATTGCTTATCTGATCCAATCCGGGCAGGTAAGTCCGCACGGCCTATTGGCAGTTACTTTTACCAATAAGGCGGCCAAAGAGATGCTGACACGGATTACGGCAATGCTGCCGATCAATCCGCGCGGGATGTGGGTTGGCACGTTTCATGGCTTGTGTAACCGGATGTTGCGCGCACATTATCAGGAAGCCGGGTTGTTACAGACATTCCAGATACTCGATTCTGCCGATCAGTTGTCCGTGATCAAGCGGGTTCTGAAAGGACTGTCAGTGGATGACAAGAAATTCCCGCCGCGCCAGGTGCAATGGTTCATCAATAATGCCAAGGAAGCGGGATTGCGGGCGGCCTTTGTCGAAGTCGATGATGCCTATTCCCGCCAGCTGCGCGAATTTTATCAGGCCTATGAGCAGCAATGTAACAGGGAAGGCATTGTTGATTTCTCTGAACTGCTGTTACGGAGCTATGAACTGCTGAAACGTAATGAAGTGCTTTGCCAGCATTACCGTGAACGGTTCAGTCATATTCTGGTTGATGAATTTCAGGACACCAACCGGTTGCAGTACCAGTGGCTTAAATTGCTTGCCGGAGTGGGGACAAAACAGGTCGCAGCCGTGTTTGTGGTGGGTGATGACGACCAGAGCATTTACGCATTCCGGGGTGCGAATACCGGCAATATGAAAGAATTTGAGCATGATTTCTCGATTTCCAAAGTGATCAAGCTGGAACAGAATTACCGTTCTCACGGCAATATACTGGATGCCGCCAATGCGCTGATCGCGAACAACAGCGGGCGTCTGGGCAAAAACCTGTGGACAGCGGAAGGTAAAGGAGAGCCGATACGGGTGTACAATGCCCCCAATGATTTCGATGAAGCCTCGTTTATCGTCAGTGAGATTAAAACATTGCAGGCAGAAGGGGTCGCACTGTCACAAATAGCCTTGTTATACCGTTCCAATGCCCAATCCAGGGTGCTGGAACATGGTTTGTTCAACGCGGCGATTCCGTATCGGGTTTATGGCGGCATGCGTTTTTACGAGCGGCTGGAAATCAAGCATGCGCTGGCTTATTTGCGGTTGATTGCGAATCCTGAAGATGACAATGCCCTGTTGCGGGTCATCAACTTTCCGGCACGCGGCATCGGTGCGCGCAGCCTGGAACAATTAAGTGATGAAGCCAGACAGCAGGGGATAAGTTTATGGGCAGCCGCAGTGCAGAAATGCGGTGGTGAAACGGCATTGCTGCAGGAGCTGGAGAAACCGGCAAAAGGTATCGCCGGGTTTATTCAGTTGATTACCCGGATGCGTCAGGGCTGGGATACCTTGACTCTGCCGCAGATTGTTGAACAAATGCTGACGCAGAGTGAACTGGTCGCACATTATCAGAAAGAACGTGAAGGTTCGGAGCGGCTGGAAAACCTGAATGAACTGATCAATGCGGCGACAAGTTTCGTGCACGAAGCGGAAGATGACAGTCTCGCGGAGTTTCTGGCGCATGCTTCACTGGAAGCAGGAGAGCATCAGGCGGGAACCGGTCAGGATGCCTTGCAGCTGATGACCGTGCATGCCGCTAAAGGACTCGAGTTTCATAGTGTTTTTCTGAGCGGGCTGGAAGAGAGTCTTTTTCCGCATGAAAACAGCCTGAATGAAAATAACGGTGTGGAAGAAGAACGACGTCTGATGTACGTGGCCATGACACGGGCGCGTCGTCGGCTATATCTGAGCTTTGCGCAAAGCCGGCTGTTGCACGGGCAGACGCGATACCATATTGCATCACGGTTTTTGAACGAAATCCCGGAAAATTTGTTGAAGTGGCTGCAATCAACACCCAGAGTCGACATCAATCCTTATCAGTCGCGCTCTGCGCATCAATCCACCTCAACGTTTTCACGCACCCCCGCCTTTGCGCAGCAATCGTATCCGGGAAGTCAGTGGCGGATCGGACAGAATGTGGCGCATACCAAATTTGGCACGGGGGTCATTATCAATTATGAAGGCCGGGGCAGCGAAGCGCGCGTGCAGGTGAATTTTGACCGGGCGGGAACGAAGTGGTTATTGCTTGAATATGCAAAGTTGACAGCTGTTTAAGCTGACCTGTCTATCATATCCTCTGTGTGACCGGATTACCGTTTCGGCGCAGGAGTAGTGTGCTGTAGCGGGTTGACTGCTGTGCAATGCTCGCCAATCCAGCGGCCATGTGTTTCAGCAGCGGCATAAACCGGATTGCCTTGCACCTTGCTGTCAAACTCGGTATTGCCCATAAACTGTTCGGGACTGGTGAAAGTGCCCTGTGCTGTGCCGTTTCCCTGAAACTGCTTGTTTGCGCATACGAGATCCATGCGATAGCCGTTGCCGATTCTGACGGCATTCTGTGCGGTACAGCCGGATTGACCTTCATAAAAATAAGAAGGGATATCCTGTTGTGCCATTTCCGGGGTAATGCAGACATTTGAAATGGCCCTGCTATTCTCGACTTTTGGTAGCTTCAAACCATATTGCTGGGCAAGGTCGGTTATCTGTCGCATCTGATCGGACGGGATATGCGGTATCAATGCCAGCAGATCTGATTTGGTGGTAATTTCCCACAAACCGGGACGTATGTGATTATCCGCCAGACTGGATGTCGCTATGACCATGAATGATAAAACCCATATAAATCGCATTTGCATTGAGTCCCCCGGAATTTATCGCGATTGTCTGCGATTAATTGATTTAAGTTCGCACAAGGATATGGGATTGCCGCCTGAACGGAAAGTTCGTTCGCTTAAATTTAATGTCAGGTAGATGATCAGGGATTGCCTGTCTTTACAGAGCAATGAGTGCCTTGTAAAGATTGAATGCGCTGATACCTGTGATCAATACGCCGACCAATATCAGCAACGTGCGGGCATGGAATTTCTTGCATAATACGGCGGCGAAAGGCGCAGCGAACAATCCGCCGAAGACCAGTCCCACGATCAGCGGCCAGGTATCGGTTTCCATCAACATGGCAAATACAGCTGCGCTGGTCACTGTCAGGAAGAATTCAGCAAAATTAACGGAACCAATGGTTGTGCGTGGATCATTGCCGGTGCCGATCAATGTAGTTGTCACCACCGGACCCCAGCCGCCGCCACCCGCTGCATCGACGAATCCGCCGAATAAGGCGAGTTTGCCAACATGTTTGGGGGCTTCTGTGCGGATGTGCAATTGACGGAATGCTTTGCTCAGAATGTAAAGACCCAGCAATACCAGATAGGCGGATATGAAGGGCTTGAACACTGCGCCATCGATCTGGGTCACCAGTGCCGCGCCCAGTATGCCACCCAGGATGCCGGGAACAAGTAATCGGGTAAATAAGTGCTTGTCGACATTGCCGAATTTGGCATGGGATATGCCGGAAACGCCGGTGGTGAAGATCTCGGCGATGTGAACGCTGGCGCTCGCTGCGGCAGGGCTTGCGCCGGATGCCAGCAGAAATGTGGTGGCCGTGACGCCATAAGCCATACCCAGCGCGCCATCAACGACCTGAGCCAGGAAACCGACTGCAACAGCGCTCCAGAATATCCGGCTGTCGAGCGTATCGGTGATAATTTTCCAGCTATCTTCCCCATTCTGTGCCAGAAAGAAACGGATAACCAGAAACAGGACCAGCAGCACCAATACAACCACAGCAAACCAGACGGCTGCCCGCAGAAAAGGGTGGGCATCCAGATGGGATACGGATTCTTCAACCGGTGGGAGGCCCAGTTGCTGGTGTTCTTCATTGATCGGATTTTGCGTCAGATCAATATTGCGAATCTTCATGCGGCTAGATTTTCCTGTTATTTTGAGTGCTTGGCACTATAACCGAAGCCGTGATTTATTTGAAATAATATAAAGTAATATGCTTATACTGAATTGGAAGGTGTGGAACTTGGCCTTTACCCATGAAGACCACGAGAATGTTGAGTGATGAGGATTTCCGTCAGGATGAATGCCAGGATACTAAGGGAATATCAAAGATAATGCGTTTTATTCTGTTCGTATTTTTCTACTTCATCGGCATGACAAGTGCTTATGCGGATACATCCGGCGGGGTGCCGGATACCATGGCTGAACGCGTTGAACCTTGCACGTTCTGTCATGGCGCTGAGGATACCGCAGGGCGTGTGCCTATTACCCACGCATTGCAGGCAAGCCGCAGGGATATCTGTTTAATCAGCTCCGTAATTTCAGGGATGGACATCGCCACTATCAACCGATGGCTATCCTGCTGGAAAACATGTCGGATGACTACCTGCGGGCAATAGCCCATCATTTTGCATCGTTACAGTTGCCATATCCGGCACCCGAGCAGATCTCCATGCAACCTGAGGAAATCAGGCTGGCTGAGCGGCTTGTTTATTCGGGGAGTCCCGGAAAGGATATCCCGGCATGCAGTGCCTGTCATGGTGTTGTGGTTCAATAAAGCCGGATACCTTGTTAAGGTAGTTGAACTACTAACT
>JBBTCY010000044.1:0-1474 GCA_038043005.1 Pseudomonadota bacterium | reverse complement strand
TGTGCTGTTCAAGGGACAGCCGTTCAAGTTCCAGCGGCCGGTCGAACAATGGGATGCGTACGTGATGGAGAATGTGCTGTTCAAAATTTCCTTTCCGGCCGAGTTCCATGCCCAGACAGCGGTGGAATGCGCGATGCAACTGCACCCCCTGGTCAGGGAGCGGATAGCAGACATCAAAAAAATTACGATCCGCACCCACGCGGCGGCGATCCGTATCATCGACAAGCAGGGACCGCTCAACAACTCGGCTGACCGTGACCATTGCATGCAGTACATGGTGGCGGTGCCGCTGATTTTCGGGCGGCTGACTGCCGCCGATTACGCCGATGCCATTGCCGCAGACCCGCGCATCGACAGGCTGCGCGACAAAATCGTCTGCGTCGAAGAGCCGCAATTCACCAAGGATTATCACGACCCAGAAAAACGCGCCATCGCCAACGCTGTCACGGTGGAATTCAAGGATGGCCAAACACTGAAGGAAGTAGTGGTGGAATACCCTATCGGCCACCAGCGCCGCCGCAGGGAGGGCATGCCGCTATTGGAAACCAAGTTCAGAACCAATCTTGCGCGCTGCTTCCCGGCAAAGCAGCAAAAAGCGATCATTGATCTGTGCCTCGACCAGAAAAAACTGGAAGCGACAGCGGTCAATGAATTCGTCGATATGTTTGTGATTTGATTTATTCGAGGCGCCCTTGATTTATTGCAACTACATACCCTACAGCGTGCTCCAGAATAGATCGTATTGTTCCGGGAAAGGCCCCGCTTTGTAGTCAATGCTACTTCTGGCCTGTATCTCCTGCCGGATCAATACCTGGCGCACCATCTCCGGGATCATCACCATCCCCACGTAACGTCCCAGGCATTCATGACTGCCGAAACCAAAATGGAAATAGTTGTACCAGTTGCGTTGCGGAATAAATTCATCCGGAGATTCAAATGCCCGTTCATCGAACATCGCTGACAAAGTCACTGGCAAGACATGGGTGCCTGCGCGGAGGACAGTTTCATGATCTGTGCCCTTGGCGGCAGTGTAATCACTGGCAGCCGTACGAAACAGATAGGGAGTAATCGGCACAAAGCGCAAGGCCTCCCAGACGATGCCATCGAATTCAGCGGGCTTATCCTGCTGTGCAGCAATTTTTGCCTTGGCAAGCCATTCCGGACGTTCAAGCAGATACTGGAGCACTTGCGCAACTGCCTGTGAGGTGGTTTCAATTGCACCAATCAACAGACCGCCTGCATTAATTCCCAGGCGCTTGATGTCGAAATCCAGCTGTTTTGGATAATCCGTGCGCAACATTCTCGTGACAATATCGTCGTCCAATCGCACCAGAGCCGATAGCGTTATTTCTTCTGCTTTCACTTCCAGAAAACGGCGGGCAATAAGTTCGAGTATAAAATGACCGAGTTTTTTGGAAGTTTCGTTGTGGCGATCAACAACGTATTGATATTTCTCGGGGGGCAGCAAGTCGAA
>JBBTCY010000043.1:0-4330 GCA_038043005.1 Pseudomonadota bacterium | reverse complement strand
TTTCCTTAAAAAAACCTGCTGTCCGTGAATCCTGCTGAGGAATTAAGATAACCCTCTGACTATAGATTAATATCATGATTATTCTTAACAAATATTTATTACTGCTTATTCTGTCGACACACCTGATCTCTGGCTGTTCAGTTTTTATGGCAGCAAAGCAGCCCGGTACAAAAGATATGGATCTGCTTAAGGTTGGCACGCCAAGAAATCTGCTGCTGGCTGAATTCGGCGCACCGGTTATCAGTGAGATCCACGATGGAAAAAAAATTGAAATCTTCAAGTTTGTTCAGGGATATAGCAAGGGAGCCAAAGCAGGCCGGGCTGCTTTTCACGGGGTGGCTGATGTTTTTACACTGGGTTTATGGGAAGTAATCGGCACGCCTACCGAAGTGGTTTTCAATGGAGACGAAGTAGCTTTCGAAGTAATCTATGATGAAGCTGATAAAATCGAAAAGGTTATTCCTTTGAAGGAGTGATGGATTCCGCAGCATGCTTGACCGGTTCAGCGAGAAATTCTCCAGCAATAATGAATCCTGGCATTGCGCGCGAAATCCTCGGGAATCAGCGCCACGCTGATATCCTCAATGATCAGATCTTTCAACGCTTCCTGATCCATTCTGAAACGCCGGAAATTGGTCGAGAAATATAGGTTCCCACCCGGCGCAAGCAAGGCTGCTGCGTTTCTGATCAGCTGTACGTGATCTTTCTGGATGTCGAAGATTTCATCCATTTTCTTCGAATTGGAGAAGGTGGGCGGATCGAGAAAAATCAGGTCAAATTGTGATTTCTGTTTTGCGCTGGCTTGCTCGGTTAGCCACTGCACGCAATCAGCGCGTACCAGTTTGTGATCACTGCAAATGCCATTAAGGACAAAATTTCGTTGCGCCCAATCCAGATACGTGTTGGACATATCCACCGTGACGCTCGATGTCGCGCCGCCAATTACCGCATGCACCGTGGCGCTTCCGGTGTAGGCGAATAAATTCAGAAAGCGCTTACCCCTGGCTTGTTGCTGAATCAGCAAACGCATCGGTCGATGATCAAGAAACAGGCCGGTATCCAGATAATCCTCAAAGTTTATCCAGAACTTGCCGCCACCTTCTTCCACCACATGAAAGTGGCGGGAATCGCCCAGTTTCTCATATTGATCGGTGCTTTTCTGCTTCCGGCGTATTTTTAAAAACACTTGTCCAGCAGGAATTTCCAGTACTTTGGCTATTTCTCTTAGTGCCCCGGCCAGCCGCTGATTGGCCTTGGCGGGGTCAATTGTTTTCGGCGCTTCATATTCCTGAACGTTAACCCAGGTCTGCTCACCTTGGTACACATCCACTGCCACCGCGTATTCCGGCAGATCGGCATCGTACAACCGGTAACACTGTATCCGGTTTTGCTTGACCCACCTGGTCAGTTTCTTCAGATTCTTGCGCAGACGATTGGCGAACATTTCTGCTTGATTATCGCTCTGCTCAGCCTGGGCGCGACGGCTGATCTGTTCGATGCGTTCCTGTTGCGATCTGGCTTTTGGCTCAAAAAATATTTTTTCCTCGAGTGTGAAGCGCAATAATTTGCACTCCAGCGCACCATTAAACAGTGTGATCGGCTTTTGCGAGCGGATACCCAATCTAAAACCCAGTTCGGGATTGCCGATAATCATCGCTGCCTGCCAACCGATAAAGCGCTGTTTTAATACTTCACCGAACTGGCGGTATAGCACCGCAGTTTGTTCTTCGTCGCCCAGCCGCTCGCCGTAGGGTGGATTGCAGACGATCAAACCTTTCGGCCAGCTTTCCGCTGCGGAAGCGTCGGCGATATCGCGTTTTTCGATGTGTATTTTGCCCGACAGCCCGGCGTTTTCGACATGCTGCAACGCGGCGGCGACGGTGCGGCGGTCTTGGTCGAAACCGACAATCACCGGCAATTTACTCAAGCCAGCCTCGCGGCGCTGTTGCGCGTCATTCCAGATGCTCTGCCAAAGCGCGGCATCGTGATGCTTCCAGCCAAGAAAGCCAAAATAATCGCGTTGCAGGCCCGGTGCGATATCGCCAGCGATCAACGCACCCTCCACCAGCAAAGTGCCCGATCCGCACATTGGATCAAGCAGCGAGCCGCCTTGCCTGGCAATTTCCGGCCAGCCTGCACGCAGCAGAATGGCTGCTGCCAGGTTTTCCTTGATCGGCGCAGCAATATTGACTTCACGGTAGCCACGCTTATGCGAGCTCTCGCCGGATAAATCCAGACTCAACTGTGCGGTGTCATTGTGCAGATAAACATTGACGCGGATGCTGGGGCGCTCGGTATCGACACTCGGTCGCTGGTTGAACCTGGCGCGCATCTGATCGACGATGGCATCTTTCACTTTTTGCGCACCAAAATGGGTATTATTTATCACCGGACTGTTTTTGCTGCTAAACGTCACTGCCAGACTATCGTCAGGGTTTAGATGCGCCGACCAGTCGATACATTGAATGCCATCATAAAGATCTTGCTGGGATTTAACCTCGAAGCTGCTGAGTAAACATAGGATACGGTTGGCAGTGCGCAACCATAAACAGGCGGCATAGGCCAGTGCCATATCGCCCTGAAAAGCCATTCCGGCCATTTTATGCTGCACATTCTTCCCGCCAATGGCTTCGATTTCACTGGCGAGAATGCCCTCCATCGCTTTCGGCGTAGTAGCAAAAAGTTGGTATTGCGTCATGATTATCAATCAGGATCTGAATAGTCGCGTAGGATACTTGAATGTATAATCATCGCGTTGGTTTTTTTGAATCGGATTGCGCAGCATGGCTACTGAACCAGTGCCTGATCTCAGGAGCATGGCAGGCTATGGGCTCTCAAGGTGTTACGGTGATTTTCTCCCTGGCATGTTCCACCACCTGTCCGCTGCGAATCTTGCAGGTTTTACGCAGTTCGATCTGACCGTCTACTTTAACATTGCCCTTGGCGATCAGTATCTTGGCTGCACCACCACTCCCGCACAGGCCGACGATCTTCAGAAGATCATTCAATGCAATAAAATCGCGGCCTTTGAGACTGAATTCATTCATGGTTACCTTGTTTAAACTGGATATAGATGGCGTCGACTTTCTCTCTGGCCCACGGCGTTTTACGCAGAAACTTCAGACAGGACTTTATACTGGGGTCCTGTTTGAAGCAATTGATATTCACTCTTTCAGCTAATCCTTCCCAGCCATATTGGGCATGCAGTTCGATAAGCAGCGCTTCCAATGTCACGCCATGCAAGGCATTCCTGGGTTGTGGATGTTTGTTATTTACAGGATCGGGCATAGCGCATTTCCACAGAAAACAGTGACGACTCAGAAACTTGTGGGAGAGTTTCTTTGGGACGGATCTCTTTTAAAAGCAGGCACCAGCTTGTGTGGGTCGACGGCTTGCCGTTGATTCTTCGCGGCAGACGCCCACCATGTAAGCTGAGTGAAAGCCCTGCCAAAGTAGTTCATCCATTCCGCAGCATGCGCACTGTCGAGAAAATTTCCATCTTCTGACAATACTTCATGTGCCTTTGGGATCTGCACCATGGCCGAAACCGGCAAACAACCCAACTCTGATAAAAAAGTACGCATACCTACCGCCGCCCTGGCACCGCCCCATTGACCTATCGAATATGTAACAATTGCGCTGGGCTTATAAGAAAACAATGAGCTCCCGAAGTGGTTAAGTAAATGTGCCAGCGCTGGACTCATCGAATGATTGTACTCAGGACTCACCATGATATATCCGTCAGCTGCCTTGATCTTGTCCGCCAAGGATTGGAGCTGAGCGGGCGCCTTGCCCCGCACATAAGCAAAGTGAGGTTTGAAGATAGGTTCAAGAGCAAGATCCAGCGGATCGATCAGCTCCGCAGCATGATCGCCCTGATGAATGTGCAACGCACAAGCTTTTGCTACTCTCAGACCCAGCCGAGGAGGATTGGGCGGTGTGCTGTCCCGTACCGTGCCAAGAAAAATCAGAAATTTCATGGGCATCAACCCTTTTTAAGATTCTATCGGCGCCCTGTCACCGTGGTGCAAGCTTGCTTTAGCAACAGCCTCCGCAGCAACTGGATTCTTCAACTGCTTCCTGAAGAGGGACTCCTGCCCAGCGCACCAGTTCGCTGCGATTCGGGTAGCGGCCAGCCAGCGCCACTTCTCCGTCAACAAGAGTTAATGGCAGTGCTTCAACACCGGAACGTTCCAGAAATGCTTTTACAGTAGCGTTCTCCGTAAATGCCATGGGCTGTTGTGACGGGTTAAAGCGTTCGATTACAGCGCCCTGCTGTTTGGTCCAATCGACATCAGCAGAAAAGCGGGTCAGTTCGCGATCTGCGTCG
>JBBTCY010000042.1:0-10015 GCA_038043005.1 Pseudomonadota bacterium | reverse complement strand
CTATGCAATTCTCAAATTATTACGTCTAAACCCGCTTTAACTTCCTAAGACCCAAGAAAAATTATCTGTAGCATTGGAATGCTTAATTTTTAAGCAATTTACTTTTTCTTTTGTGCTTGATATTTGGCCGGATCAGCGAGCCATTTGTGCAGCTCCTGATTATCGTAAAACGTGCACCGAACCCCCATGCGCTCTGGCTGAGGGGCTTGGCCATTTAAAGACAATTTGCGGAATGTTTCGCGTGATACAGGCGAGAATTTGCTAAGTTTTGACCAGCGGGATTTGCCAGTCAACGGTAAAACTTCAGGATTTTGAGACAGGGATCGATCGCCAACATTATAAAATTGTTGGAAACTCTGTTTTTTTTCAATCATTTGTTGCTCCTGGAAAGTTGGAGCAACGCTTTGTTCAAAAGCTAATGCGAACTATTATTAAAAGTTCTTCTGGGTGTCTAAAGTTTTTGTGGGTGTCTTATATGAAAAATTACAACGCAGCGTTGCAAAATTAATAAGTAATGCCAGCCTCACTGACAGGTTTAAGTTTCCATCCATTGGCTAGTAATGTCAAGTAATTTTTAATTGTATGTGACCTTAAACGGTAAAACAACTGCACCAGCTCTAAGCGCATCCAGAAAATCCGCCCAGTCCTGCATTATGCGTGCCCGTGGTTCCAATACAGGGCATGGTTATAACTTGCTGATACAACATCACGTTTGCTGTGTGCCAATTGTAATTCAATGTGATCATGGTTATAGCCCCGTTCGTGCAGAATAGTTGACGCTATCCCCCTGAATCCGTGTCCAGTCATGCGGGAGTGATACCCCATTCGGTAGAGTGCAAACAGGATTGTGTTGTTGCTCATAGTCTTGTCATCCATGCGTTCACTTGGAAACAGCAAAACTTTGTCGGTTGCGAGGCTCTTGATTTCCTCCAATACAGTAATAGCCTGATCGGATAGCGGTACGATATGTGGAGTTTTCATCTTCATGCGTTCCGCTGGTATGCGCCATAGTTTTTTATCCAGCTCTATTTCTTTCCATCTTGCACCAATTAGCTCCCCCGTTCTTACAAACGTTAACGCCATCAATTGCAATGCCAGCTTGGTTAGTGGTTGTCCATCGTATTTATCAATCTTGTGGAGTAGCTCAGGTAATTCTTTTTGATCTAACCTTGCATAGTTGGTTTTTTTGGTAGGTTTCAATACATCGGAAGGTTTTATATCTACGGCTGGATTACGCTCTGCCATCCCATGTGCTACGGCATGGCGCATGATCTGTCCACAAGTGGTTAATACACGCTTGGCGATATCCAAAGCGCCGCGTGATTCAACCTTCTTGATCACCATAATCAGTATAGGTGCGGTGATTTCAGTAATAGGCTTGCTCCCGATAACTGGAAAAATATCTGCGTCCAGTCGTCGGATCGTATAACCAGCATGTCGTTCAGTTTTTCCAGTTTTCCAATGAGCCCACCATTTGCGTGCTATAGATTCAAAACTATTTGTGGCTGCTATGGCTTCTTGCTGTTTTTGTTCTTGACGGTGTAGTGAAGGGTCTATGCCTTGTTTGAGCAATTCTTTTGCGTCTGCTTGTTTTGTGCGGACAGCTTTCAGGGTAACTTCTGGATATACGCCAAAGGAGAGTAACTTTTCCTTGCCGTTGTATCTATATCTGAACCGCCACCATTTGGAACCGTTAGGCTGTATCAACAAAACAAGGCCGTCACCATCAGACAGCTTATAAGGTTTTTCTTTGGGCTTTGCTGCTTTAATGATTGGGTCAGTCAGCTTCATGAGGGTAACTTTCAGAGAATTGTTAACGTTACCCGTAATGTTACCCTCTTTTTTGAGTTGTTACCCAGATTTCCCAAGGTTAACTATCGTTAGCATAAATCCCCTGAATCTATTAATTTATAACGTTATATTTGGTGTTCTTGGGTAACGTTTGAAACATATCTGGCGGAGAGGATGGGATTCGAACCCATGTGCCAGGTTACCCTGACCAACTGATTTCGAGTCAGCGCCGTTGTGACCGCTTCGGTACCTCTCCGTGTATGAACTTGTGCGACGCTATTTTAGCAATTTATATACCCGCTTGATTAGGTATTTGTATAGTTTAACCAAGCGGGATATCGTATGACGGGGTTTTTAAGCAACCGAGTTCAGCGCGCCACGCATTTTCTGCATGGCTTTGGCTTCAATCTGACGAATTCGCTCTGCTGAAACGCCCAATTCGTCAGCCAGATCATGTAATGTGGCGGCGGTGTCTTTCTCTCTTAGCCAGCGGGCTTCGATAATGTGACGGCTGCGCTCATCAAGGCTTGCCAGAGATTGCTTCAGGCTTTCATCACGTAGGCGATTAATCTGCTCAGTTTCCAATGTTTGTGAAGGTTCATCGCCATCGGTCAGATAGGCGATTGGGCTATATGTCTCATCATCGTCATCCGAGAGAGGTTCGAGCGAGATGTCCGCGCCATTAAAGCGCTTCTCCATTTCGACGACTTCTTCAGCCTTGACGCCAAGCTCCTGAGCCACTGCATTGACTTCCTGCGGATTCATGGTATCCAGGCCTTGTTTCATGCTGCGCAGGTTGAAAAACAACTTGCGCTGCTGCTTGGTCGTTGCAATTTTAACCAGCCGCCAGTTACGCATAATAAATTCATGGATTTCTGCTTTGATCCAATGAACCGCAAATGATACCAAGCGAACACCGCGCTCCGGATCAAAGCGTTTTACGGCCTTCATTAAACCAACATTTCCTTCCTGAATTAAATCTGCCTGAGGGAGGCCATATCCCTTGTAGCCACGAGCAACAGCAATCACAAAGCGTAGATGGGACAGTATCAACCGCTGTGCAGCGGTGATGTCACCATTATCTCTTAAGTTTCTTGCTAAATTGCTTTCTTCTTCCTGAGAAAGAATAGGGAAAGAATTAGCTGACTGAATATAACTTTCCAGACTTCCACCTACTAAAGGCAGCGTTAAAGCATTCGTCATAATAATCTCCTCGTCACTGGTTTGTGCTTGCTCTGTATTATTGCATTTCTTACTAAATTATTTTAGCACTCTGGCAATAAGAGTGCTAACTTTTTAGAAAGTTTCATTTGCATGCCCTTGGCTTATTTTGGTTCAATCTGCCAGAGATGGCTTGCAACAGAGATTCGCGCACCGAGCCACCCCAGCCAGGTTGAGAATAACAGGAGACTGATGCTGTCTTCTGTCGAGAGGGGTTGCAAGTTTAGATTAAGACTATAGAGTCGGGCAAGCTCTGTCAGTTCTTCAGCCATTCGCTGTATGACCAGCGTAACGATAAGCCATGCTGTTAGACCACCGAGCAATCCCTGCATTGCTCCAAAATATAGAAAAGGGCGTCGGATAAAGCTATCCGTTGCGCCAATTAATTTAGATATTTCAATTTCATCCTGTTTAGTCAGAATTTGCAGGCGAATCGTGTTGAACATGACAGCGATGATCGCAATACTGAGCAATGTGGCGAGCAGAAGCACGGTAAAGCGACCAAATTTTAACAACGCATCCAGGCGTTCAATCCAGGCGGAATCATATTGCACATGCTCAATTTCTGGCCATTCCTGTATGGTTTCATGCAATTGTTTGACAGTTTCCACGCCACTTTGCACGTGTACAATAAATGCATCCGGCAACGGGTTGCGGTCCAGGTTGATAATGGGATCATTCAATCCGCTGTTTTGCTGTAACTGCTGCAGGGCTGTGTGCCTGGAGACAAATTGAACGTGCTGAATCTGCGGATTTTCTTCCAGACGTTGTCTGATTTTATCGATATCTTTTTGATCGGCATCCAGTTTGAAAAACAGGCTGATCTGCGGGGATCCGGCTGTCTGTCCGGAGAGCGCGCGCAGGTTTTCCATTAAAGTATAGATACCTGTTGGCAGACTGAAAGCAATACCGATGACGATAATACTCAGCAGACTGGTGATCGGCGCAGAGATAAGCCGTTTGAGGGTAAGAATAAACACAAACCAGTGCTGTGCCAGCCATGCCTGGATCATGCCGCCAGTTTCCCTTGTTTGAGTGACAGGATGCGATGCTGCGTATTTTCCAGCAGGGATGCGTCATGCGTTGCGATCAGTACTGTTACGCCTACCTGATGGAATGATTTGAACATTTCCATGATATCCCGGGCATACTCGATATCCAGATTGCCGGTTGGTTCATCGGCAATCAAAATAATGGGCCGGTGCACGACTGCACGTGCAATGCATAGTCGCTGTCTTTCACCACCGGAAAGAGTGACGGGCATGGCCCTTTCTTTTCTCAGCAAGCCGACTTTATCGAGTGCAGCCCGTACCCGGCTGGTTACCATGTTGTTGTCGAAGCTGCCAATTTGCAGAGGCAATAAGACATTGTCGAAAACGTTACGATCGAACAGCAGTTTGTGATCCTGAAAAATAAAACCGATTTTGCGCCTTAAAAATGGGATAGCGCTGTATTTAAGTTGCGCAATATTCTGTCCGCTGATCGTGATGCTGCCGGAGGTTGGGCGCTCTATCGCTGCAATCAGTTTTAGTAATGTACTTTTACCCGCACCCGAATGACCGGTAATGAATACCATTTCACCAGTTTCAATGGTGAGATCAATGTTGTTTAATGCGACAAAGCCATCCGGAAAACGTTTGGAAATATTCTTGAAGCTAATCATATTGTATTCATGGATTCATTAAGAATTAATCAAACATTGCTTCAACAAATTCTCTGGCATCAAAGGGCCTTAAATCATCGATTCCTTCCCCGACGCCAATGAAGCGCAACGCAGGAGGATCTTGTGGATACTGTCCAACAATCGCAGCGACGACGCCACCTTTGGCAGTTCCATCCAGCTTGGTCAATATCAGACCGGTCACACCCAGTGCCTCATCAAATGCCTTGACCTGCATCACTGCATTTTGCCCGGTGTTGGCATCCAGTACCAACAATACTTCATGGGGAGCATCAGGAATAGCCTTGGCTATCACGCGTTTCACCTTCTTGATTTCTTCCATCAAGTGAAGCTGGGTTGTCAAGCGGCCAGCCGTGTCGGCTAACACAATATCAATACCTTTTGCTTTGGCTGAATTGATGGCATCAAAAATCACGGCAGCCGGATCACTTTTTTTATCAGGATCGCTGACCGGTGCAATAACCGTGACATTATTACGTTCTCCCCAGGTGATTAACTGCTCACGGGCGGCTGCACGAAAGGTGTCGCCGGCTGCCAGCAGAACGGATTTGCCTTGTGACTGAAAATATTTAGCCAGTTTACCGATCGAAGTTGTTTTTCCCACACCGTTTACGCCGGTTATCATGATGATAAATGGCTTTTTTGTCGTCGTATCCAGTGGTTGGGAAAGTGGTTCCAGCAATGTCATCAATGATTCCTGCAGTGCCTGCTTTAATTGAGCGGCATCCGTCAAACCATCACGCTTTACTCTTTTGCGCAGGTTTTCGAGTAACTGATTGGTTGCATTGACACCGGTATCCGCAGTGAGCAGGATGGTTTCCAGTTCTTCATATAATTCTTCGTCAATCTTGCCACCACCAAACAGACCGGATAGCTGCTGCCCCAGATTTTTTCTGGTACGGGAAAGACCCAGCCTGATCTTGTCTGATAGACTGATCGACTCCGGCGTGGATTCGGATTCAGGGATTGATGCCGGATCAGAAGGCTCCGCAGGATTCTTTTTGGATTTAAAAATACTAAACATTCTGGTAGGCTCTACTATGCATTGGAATTCACAAAGCTCAATTTTATTCTGTTTACACTCACTTGGGTTAGTAAAAATGAAACTTGCTGTCCGTATTACCGTTTCCGCGACCTGGTTACTAGCCAGTGGCATGATGCTGGCTGCTTCAACTGCAATCGCCAACCCATTCGAATATAAGCTTGATAACGGGCTGAAACTGATTGTAAAACAAGACCGCCGCTCTCCGGTTGTGGTAACGCAGATCTGGTACCAGGCGGGCAGCATTGATGAGTTGAACGGTGTTACCGGCGTGGCGCATGTTCTGGAACATATGATGTTTAAAGGCACAGAAAAATTTCCAGGCGGGGAGTTCTCAAAAAGGATCGCTGCGGCAGGAGGTAATGAGAACGCTTTTACCAGTCGTGATTACACGGCTTATTTTCAGCAATTGCACAAGCAGCATCTTCCATTGGCAATGGAGCTGGAATCGGACCGGATGCGCAACCTGATTCTGACAGAAGAAGAATTCTCAAAAGAAATCAATGTAGTGATGGAAGAGAGAAGATTACGCACAGATGATCAGGCGCGGTCGTTACTGTTTGAGAAAATGATGGCCGTCGCTTATCAATCGCACCCGTATAAACAGCCAATTATTGGCTGGATGAATGATCTGGAAAACATGCGCGTGCAAGATGCCAGGGATTGGTATGACCGCTGGTATGCGCCTAACAATGCGATACTGGTCGTTGTGGGCGATGTGGATCCCAAAGAAGTATTTGAACTGACACAAAAAAACTATGGCGCTATCCAGACACGTCCACTGCCTCCGATGATCGCGCGCAAACCGCAGGCTGAGCCACCACAACTGGGCATCAAACGAATTGTCGTCAAGGCACCCGCCGAATTACCTTATTTCATTATGGGATACCATGTACCGGTACTCAAGGACGTCGCGGCTGACTGGGAACCGTATGCACTGGAAATGCTGGAAGGTGTGCTGGATGGGCATGCCTCGGCAAGGCTGAACAAGTCGCTGGTGCGTGAAAGCCAGGTGGCCAATTCAGTGAGTGCAGGCTATAGCTCAGCCTCGCGCGGCCCCGGTATGTTTCTGCTCAGCGGCATACCTGGTACAGGCAAGACGATCGCCGATCTGGAACAGGCGATTAGAAGTGAAATTGATAAAATTGTCCGCGAGGGAGTAACAGAAGAAGAGCTTGCCCGTGTCAGGGCGCAAATCATTGCGGGCCATGTCTATCAACGCGATTCGATGTTTTTCCAGGCTATGCAGATTGGGAGAATGGAAAGCATCGGATTATCGTATCGCGATATCGACACCATACTGGGAAAATTACAATCCGTAACTGCTCAACAGATACGTGACGTCGCGCAGAAATATTTTCAGGACGACAGTTTGACAGTGGCCGTACTGGATCCGCAGCCATTGGAACAAAAGCGGCCTGTGAAACAACCGGGGGGTGGGTTAAGGCATTGAAGTGGTGTTACAAGGATAAGGCCATTGAATCAGATCTGACAGTATTTTGCGGCTTGCTGATGAATACAAAACACTGTCAGAGAGAACGATAGGCTGTTCAGTCAATATTCGATACAGGATTATTTCTTTTTCTCGCCATGGGAATGATCGGCATCCGTTCCGGCTTCGTGCATATGCTTTATCATGCGATGCATTTCTTTTTCATCCAGAAAACCGTCTTTATTGGCATCTTTCTTGTCAAACATCTGCTCATGGTGCTTCATGAATTCTTCCCTGCTGATCTTGCCATCCTTATCGAGATCAGGATCGGACATTTTGTGTTCACACTGGTGATGATCACCGGACTTCATGTCGCCATGACCGCCAGATTGTCCGCTCTGGTGTTGATGTCCGCTTTCTTTGGCCGGATCAGCGGCAGAAACTGATGTGGCGCCGAATGCAAATAAAAGGGCAGTTCCAGCGGCGATAGAAATCAAATTTCTTTTATGAGACATCTTGTTTCTCCTAAATAATGAGTGAATGAAAGAAATAACTTTCCTTCTAACGTTCGTTAGAAACGAACCTGACTGGAAAGTTCGGGAAGCAACTGCAATGTGGCATCATGCGACAATAAAATGCTCACGGTAGTATTTGAGTTCATTAATGGAATCATAAATATCCGCTAATGCTTCATGTTTGCTTTCTTTGGTCAGGCCAGATGAAATACCGGGTTTCCAGCGTTTTACCAGTTCCTTCAAAGTACTGACATCCAGATTGCGGTAGTGAAAATAGGCTTCCAGTTGAGGCATGGTACGCACCATGAAGCGCCGGTCCTGGCAGATTGAATTGCCGCACATCGGGGAAGCACCGGATGGCACGTGTAATTTCAGAAACTCGATCATGCGTGCTTCAACTTCTGCTTCCGTTAGTTTTGAGGCCTTGATCTTGTCAATCAGACCGGATTTGGAATGGGTGGATTTGTTCCATTTGTCCATGCCGTCCAGAATCTCATTGGGTTGATGTACGACCAGAACCGGGCCTTCGGCGACAACATTTAATTGTGAATCGGTAATAACCAGAGCTACTTCAATGATGCGATCCGTATCGGGATTGAGGCCGGTCATTTCCATATCTACCCAGATGAGGTTATTGTTATCTTGTGCCATAATTATTTATATTTTTTGAATGCAATGCGTTTAATTGTGTCATATTGGCATCAGCCCGTCACTTTTAAAACAAACCAGAGAAATACCGGTTAATTCATGAATTTGTTTAATCGTTAGAAACTATCGTTGCATCAACCGGTTGATGCAGAATCAACCCAAAATTCAGGGCTTAATTATTTATGCAAACGTTTACACTTGTCTTTCTTGCCGCATTAGTTTTAACGACATTAACCCAGATCTGGCTGGCGATGCGCCATATTCGCCATATCCGCGCGCATCAGGATAAGGTGCCGGATGATTTTGCCAGTCAGATTAATTTGGTGGATCATCAGAAAGCTGCCGATTATACGTGCGCCAAGACCCGTGCTGAGTATCCCAGCATTGTGTTGCATCTCGTACTCTTGCTGGTGTTCACTTTGGGCGGTGGTTTGAGTGCCTTGAGCAGCTTCTGGGCCGGTTGGCTGGATGACTCATTGATACACGGCATCGCGTTGATTATCAGTGCTTTTTTTATCATGGGTGCGGCGGAAATTCCAATGAGCTATTACCGCACGTTTGTGATTGAGGAGCAATACGGCTTTAACAAGATGACGCTGGGCATGTTTCTGACCGATCTGATGAAGCAGTCGTTATTAACTCTGTTGCTGGGCGTACCCTTATTATTTTGTTTTCTGTGGTTGATGGAAAAAATGGGTGAGAGTTGGTGGCTATATGCCTGGTTTGCATGGATAGCTTTCAACTTGTTTATTCTGGCAATTTATCCGACCTGGATTGCACCGCTGTTTAACAAATTCACCCCGCTGGAAGATCAGGCGCTCAAGACGCGCATTGAGCAGCTCATGGATAAATGTGGTTTTAAGGCCAGCGGATTGTTTGTGATGGATGGGTCACGCCGCAGCAATCATGGTAATGCGTATTTCACAGGATTTGGCAAAACCAAGCGGATCGTCTTTTTTGATACCCTGTTGTCGCGGCTTAATCCGGGCGAGATTGAAGCCGTGCTGGCACATGAACTGGGGCATTTCAAACATCGCCATGTGATCAAACGCATTGTAATATCGTTTGCCATGAGTCTGTGTTTTCTGTGGACGTTGGGCTATTTAATGGGGCAAAGCTGGTTCTATGAAGGTCTGGGTGTGCCGGTCTCAGCCGTCCCATCTACCGCGATGGCATTACTGCTGTTTTTTATGGTAATGCCGGTGTTTACTTTCTTACTGCATCCCATATCAAGCATCTATTCACGCAGACATGAGTTTGAAGCCGATGCCTATGCAGCGCAAAACTCCTCGGCGGATGATCTGATCCATGCTCTGGTTAAACTCTATCAGGACAACGCGGCGACACTGACGCCGGATCCGCTGCATTCAGCCTTTTACGATTCGCATCCGCCGGCAGCCATCCGCGTAGCGCATTTACAAAACCAGGGGCAGGTATGAACAAAATGACATGTGATTTGACATCCAGACAGTGCAAACCTTGCGAAGGAGGCGTGCCACCGCTATCTTCCGATGAAGTGTCCGCCTTGTTGCAGCAGATTGAAGGGTGGCAATTGCTGGGCAAGCAAATCAGTAAAACCTATGCATTCAAGAATTACTATCAAACCATGGCGTTTGTGAATGCCGTGGCTTGGGTTTCCCATCGGGAAGACCATCACCCGGATATGACCGTTGGCTACAATCAGT